>JAZNZQ010000029.1:0-5709 GCA_045595035.1 Eubacteriales bacterium
CGATCATAGCGTGAGTTGCAGCTGCTGCCTCGATGTTGTCGCAAGGAACGATAACTACCATGTTGGGGAGTGCGCGGAGGATAGCGATATCCTCTGTGGAGTGGTGGGATACACCGAGAGGTCCGTAGGATACGCCGCCGCCGATGATAACTACCTTAACGTTCTGGTTGTGGTAGCAAACGTCGTTTCTGATCTGCTCAAGGCAACGGAGTGTGGGGAAGTTAGCGATGGAGTATGTAACGGCAACGTTACCTTCCATTGCAAGACCGCACGCAACGCCTGTCATATTCTGCTCTGCAACACCGACGTTGTAGAGTCTGCCGGGGAATGTCTGGTCAAATTCTTCGATTTCGCCGTAACCGATGTCGGCAAGTACCATATGGATTCTGGGGTCCTTCTTAGCAATTTCAATAAGTGTTTTATTAAATACGGTTCTCATACTTCAATTATTCTCCCTTCTTTGTCTTTTCGCAGAAAGCACGGCACTCTGCGATAGCTTGCTCTACCTTTTCGTTCGGAATGAAGCCGTAGTGCGACTTAACTGTATCCTCAAGCCACGAGATACCGCGCGCCTTGATGGTGCGGCAGATGATCATTGTGGGCTTGCCGTTTTCGGGAATTTCTGCGAATGCCTTTTCAAGGGCGTCGAAGTCGTGACCGTCAACGTAGTATGCATTCCAGCCCCAAAGCTCCATCTTCTTGTCGAGAGGCTCGAGGTCTGCGATGTCCTTGGAGTGACCGAGTGCCTGAACGCGGTTGTAGTCAACTATTGCAACGAGTCTGTCAAGCTTGCGCTGACCTGCGAACATAATAGCTTCCCAAGAGGAACCTTCGTTCATGTCACCGTCACTGGTCATGCAGTATATGCGGTGCTTCTTGCCCTTGTTCTTTGCATCGAGAGCCATACCTGCGGCAACGGGAAGTCCGTGTCCGAGCGAACCTGTGGAGAACTCAACGCCGGGAACGTGGTGAGAGATGTGTCCCATGAGCTTACCGTTATCGCGGTAGTATGTCATGAGCCACTCGCGGGGGAAGTATCCCTTTTGGCAGAGTGCAGAATAAACTGCAGCGCCAGCATGACCCTTGCTGAGAATGAATCTGTCGCGGTCGGGGTTCTTGGGATCGTCCTTGGACACGTTCTTAAGTACGCCGTTGTAGAGGATAGTAATGATCTCAGCCATAGAGAGCATGCTTCCTACGTGACCGGAGTGTCCGTTGTTTGTCATTCTGATACAATCCTCACGGAGCTGGCAAGCAAAATCCGCGAGCTGTTCAAGTCTTTTCTGTTCCATAAAAATAACACCTTTCGTTTAATTTATATTTTTATTTTGTTTTACATTTTGTTAACGTTGCCGTTCATTGTGATACCGCCATCGCAGGGGATGATGGCACCGTTAAGATATGCACCCTCGTCGGAAGCAAGGAAGCACGCGAGGTTTGCGACCTCTTCGGGCTTACCCCAACGCTTAAGGGGCGTGATCTGACGAATGAAGAAATCATTGTCGAAATCGGGGTCGTCGAGATTGCTCTCTTTTACCATAGGTGTCTGGATAGCTGCGGGAGCTATGCAGTTTGCACGGATGTTGTACTTACCGCACTCAACAGCGATCGCACGTGTAAGTGTAACGGTACCGCCCTTTGTAGATGTGTAAGCAGCGCATCCGGGAACACCTACAACACCCGCAGAGGATGCTGTATTGATGATCGCGCCGCCCTTTTCCTTCATAAGAGCAATAGCGGCTTTTGAGCAAAGGAATACGCTGTCAAGATTGATAGCATGTACCTTCTTCCAAATGTCGTAAGACAGATCCTCAAGATTTGTGTCTCTGCCGCCCCAGAATACCGATGCATTGTTATAAAGCGCATCGAGTGTGCCGAACGTTTCCTTGATCTTTGCGAATGCGGCATTTACCGACTCTTCGCTGGATACGTCGGTCTTGATGAAGAGAGCGTTTCCACCCGCCGCCTTGACCTCGGCTTCGGTCTCACGTCCGCCCTGTTCATTGAGCTCAAGTATTACTACCGTAGCTCCGTTCTTTGCGAAAACGTTAGCTGCAACACGGCCTATTCCGCCGCCTGCGCCTGTGATCGCAACGATCTTACCCGTAAGATTCATGTTTGCTCCTTTCTCTTTGAGAAAACGTTTTCCTTATTTTCTCAAAGACTTCCCGCATACGTTGATGTGGGAAGTTTGAAATATATTTATTTTAATTTTTATCAGCTGTGTTCAAGCACGTATTCGTTTCCGTAATCGAATTTGAATTCGTTGATCCTTGAGGGCACAAAAAGCTGAGGGGTAACGTAAATATTATCCGCAAACGATTCCTCGCTTGCGCTGTAGCTCATGGACTGAACTATGTAATCGTATGCCTTTCTTACAGAAAGACGTCCGATGAGCTTCTGGTTTTGGAATATCGTGGCGGACACGTATCCGCGCGAGACTGCATCCCTTACCTCATCGTATATATCGGTAGCAATTACCGACGGACGCTTGGTAGGACTCATTCTTTCAAGGTGATTCACTATCGGGCCTATGACCGCGGTAGCAACGTAGATCCCCTTCACGTCGGGATGATTGTGAGCCATATCGGAGATACTGCGTCCGATGACGCTGACGTTATCGAAGGTCTCGTATACGGCAACATCCGAAAAGCCAAGCTCCTTCGCTCTTTCTTTGAACGCTTCCGCCTTTTCCTTGTGCGAAGCAAGCTTCATAGAGCCGACAAATACTGCGGCAGAGCTTCCCTTCGGCGCTGTCAAAGCCAGCATATCGGCAGCCATGTGCGCAGATATTCTGGAATTAAGCAGTACCGAGCAAGCGCTGGGTATCTCGGGGCAAGCATCTCCGACAACGAATATCGGGACGCGCCTGTCCTTTGCTACGGTCTTCACGGATTCCGGCACTTCAAACATTGATGGGCAATACAGGATAATATCCACATTCTCGTCGCAAAGCTCGGTAAAAGCTGGCTCTATCTCGGCGAGGTGGCTTATATGCTTGAATATCCCCTCCACCTTACGCTGGGCGAGCTTTCCAAGCTCCATTTTCATTCCGTCTTCGATCGCTCCGTAGTATTCTCTCCAAAGCGACGGGATGATGATTCCCATTTTTATAACTCCGCGTGAAAGCGCCTGGGCTATGTGATTCACCTCATAACCCATCTCCCGCGCGACGGCAACTATCTCGGCGCGCCGTTTCTCGCTCACTCCGGTCTTTCCCGTAAGTGCTTTGTTGACAGTGGAGAGCGAAACGTTCATTTTTTCTGCGATGTCTTTTACAGTTACTCTTCTTCCGTCTTTCAAAATCTACCTCTGTTTTCGTCGGTTTGGTCAAAATACAAGAAAACGTTTTTCTTTAAGGAAATTATATCATTATATTTCCTTTTTGTCAACACAATTATATCAAAAAATTCACTCTCTTATTGACAAATGAAGCGAATAATAATAAAATACAATTGTAGAACATTTTTACAAGTTTAAGGTAGGAGGACCCTATGATATCTTCCCGAATACAGAAAAATTATGACAAACTGACATCAGCCGAAAAGAAAGCGGCTGCGCTCGTGCTTTCCTCTCCCGAGGGCATCACGAGCATGACCGTACAGGACTTTGCCGGTGCCTGCGGGATCTCACCTTCCGCCGCAGTAAGATTTTGCAAAGCTATCGATATCGGCGGATTTGCCGAGCTGAAAATTATGATCGCAAGAGAACTCGGATCAAAAAAAGATGACGAGCGTCTGCCCGCATTCGACGGTTCCGACGGAAGTGAGCGAGTGATACAAAAGGTTTTTTCAAGCGGAATGAAAACTCTGCGCGATACGCTCGCAATGATCGACGCGGCAGAGATGGAAAAGGTCGCATTACTCTTTTCAAGTGCAAAGCGTGTGTTTATCTTCGGTATAGGAACCTCATCGGTCATAGCAGCCGATGCACAGTACCGACTCGCACAGATCGGCATCTGGGCAACGGCATGCACAGACATTCTTATAATGAACGTTACCGCGGCAAACCTTCGCAAAGGCGACGTTGTGCTTGCAATATCGCACAGCGGACGTACAAAAGCGGTAGTCGATGCGGTAAATGAAGCCAAGGAAGCGGGTGCGACCACTGTCGCAATAACCAGCTTTTCCGACAGTATACTCGGCAATATTTGCGACCACACCCTCACGGTCGCCTCGGATGAAGACAACTACCCCGTCGAGGCGGTTTCGGCCAGAGTAGCGCACATCTGCATCCTGGATGCGCTTACAATGGTAATAGCCACCAAGGATTTTGACAGTTTTGCAAAACATATTAAGGCAAGAAACAAGATCTTGGAAAGCATACGATACTGATCATCAAGAGGGTGCTTGCATCCTCTTGTTTCACAAGGAGCAATGTTTATGGAAATGGTACTTATAACCGCGCTCGGAGTCGGCGGCGCCACACTTATCGGAGCGATCATCGGTTTTGCTTTTAAAAAGCTGTCCCACAGGTTTTCGGATATAATCCTCGCCTTTGCGGCAGGAGTCATGCTTGCGGCGGCGGTGATAGGGCTTATACTCCCCTCTCTTGAGTACGGCGGAAAACACGGATTGATCATCACGGTCTTAGGCATCTTTGTCGGTGCGTTCTCGCTCAATCTGATAGACAAGCTCGTACCGCATCTTCACAAAATGGCAGGCGCTGACATAGAAGATCACAGAAGCACGAATCTTAGCAAGGTCCTTCTTTTCGTTATGGCTATAGCGATACACAATCTGCCCGAGGGTATTGCGGCAGGCGTTGGATTCGGCTCAGGCGACACCTCCCAGGCACTTATAATTGCGGGCGGTATCGCGCTCCAGAATATCCCCGAGGGTATGGTCATAATCGCGCCCATGCTAGCGGCCGGCGTCACACCGAAAAGGACCTTTACCATCGCGGCGCTTACGGGCGTGGTCGAGGTCATAGGCACACTTATCGGTTACTTTGCGGTAACCCTTGCATCCGCGATACTTCCCTTCGCACTTGCCTTTGCAGGCGGCACGATGCTCTATGTCATAAGCGACGAGATGATACCCGAAACGCACGCACACGGAAGCGAGAGAGGGGCTACCTATTCACTTCTGGTCGGATTTTGCCTGATGCTTATAACAGACGTACTTTTAGGATAAGGAGAACAAAAAATGAGATTCCATCACATTTCACTTCGCGTAAAAGATTTTGACGCATCAATGAAGTTCTACACCGAGCTTGCAGGGCTTAAGGTAATAAAGCAACTCTCCCCTCCCGGGGCTAACGTTGCATATCTTGCAAACGCGGCGGGAGAGACCGAGGTCGAGCTTATATGCATCCCCGAAAGTCAGTGCTTTGAAGGCAAGGGTATGTTCCTTTGCTTTGCGACCGACGATCTTGAAAGGGTTCATGAGGCGGCAGTCGCGGGCGGCCGGAACCCCTCGGATATCCGTCAGCCCGAGCCGGATGCAAAGTATTTTTACGTCTATGACCCCGACGGCGTATCGGTACAGTTCAGAGAGTACAAGATATAATAAAAATCCGCTCGGTGAGCGGATTTTTTATATTTCCCCTTTCTTTTTCATATGTTCGAGCAATGCCCCGCATCCCTCTTTTATTTCGGCATACGTGCGCTCAAAATTGCCGCCGTACCACGGGTCATCAATATCCCCGGGATGCAGGGTAAAATCGAGCAAACGACAGACCTTTTTCTCATCATCCTCACCGATGATG
>JAZNZQ010000030.1:0-3668 GCA_045595035.1 Eubacteriales bacterium
GTCGCAGGAAAGCTCGGTCTCCTGTGCGAGTCTTGCGACGGCGATATGCACGAGCGGATTGAACCAATGAAGCGATGTGGAAACAAGCGAGAGAAGCTTTATCCAAAGGTCGCCTCGACGATAATGGGTAAGCTCGTGCGCGAGAATTCCCTCGAGCTCGATATCATTGAACTTCACATCGGGAAGGATTATACAAGGGCGGAAAAATCCCACGAGCATCGGGCTTACAACAGATGAGCTTATATAAAGACGGGGCGCATTTTTGATGCTCATTTTCCCACACACTTTAGAGTAGAAAGCAGAGAGGGCGGGCGAGGGAAGTGTCTTGCTTTTTGAAAGAGATGCGACGTATATGCCGTGGACCGTCAATCTGAACGTGAGATAAAGCGCCGCGACCGCCGCCCATACGATGCCGACAACGTAGAGCATATCGGGGATAGAAAGCGAGGGAGTCGGTGCGGTCGGCTCGGGGTCTGTTACAGGCGGTGTGGGAGTGACGGGAGTTGAAGGCGGTGTGATTACGACAGGGGAGCTTGTCACAGGTGTGTTCACTATGGGCGTGTTGGTTATCGGTGTGTCATCGGGTATGCTTGGGGATGTGGGGATGCTTATCTCCTCTTCGACTCTGAAATCTTCATTTGGAAGCTCGTATGTATACAGTGGAGGGAAGATCGAGAGACCTAGCGGGATGCAAAGGCGCAGAATGATGAGCGCCCAGACGATATAACGGCATTTTGCCGAAAACCGTGCGCCGAAGAGCTTTGAGAAAAGAAGCGCGAGGATTATCAACGCCGACATTGTCAGCGTTATTTCGGTGATACCGAGGATAAAGTTTGTCAATTCGATCCCTTTCCTTTCGAGTTTAAGAGTGCTTTGATCTCGTCGAGATCGTCTTCCGATATCTCATCATTGTCGGCAAGCGCCGCAATAAGCGTCTGCCATCTGCCGCGGCAGAGCTTGTTTAAGAATGAGCTTGTAGCATCCGCGCGGTATTCCTCTTCCGTGACGAGCGGTGTGATTATCTTGTGGCTCTGCTTATCGGGTGAGAACTCGATATGAACAAAGCCCTTTTTTTCAAGATTGTCGAGCAGACTGTGCACGGTCGGCTTTGTGCAGGGGCGGATGTCCTTTAACGCTTCCCATATATCAACGATCATGCAAGGACGCTCGAATCTCCATATAACGATCATTACGTCAAGCTCGGAATCGGGCAGCTTGTGTATGCTTTTTGTGTTCATAATACGACCTCCAAAATAAAGATATGTTAACTTATCGGTATTCACCTATAAGTAGGATAACACACTTATAGGTAAATGTCAATAAGTTTGTCAAAAAAACATCCGAGAAATTTTCTCGGATGTTTTTTGCTGTTATTTGTTCATCATCATATATGCTCGGAGGATCGCCGCCTGGGTCTTTCCGTCGGGGATATTGCCTGCAAGCACTTCCTTTACCGCATCCTCAAGCGGCATCGTGAATACCTCGAGGAATTCGTCGCGGTCGAGTTCTTGCTCTGTGTAGGTGAGGCCCTTTGCCATATACATATATATCTTTTCACCCATGATGGCGGGGGAGCCGTAGTATAGACCGAGATCGATAAGCTCTGCGGCAACCGCGCCCGTCTCCTCTCTAAGCTCACGGAGTGCCGCCTCATGGGGATCCTCACCGATATAATCAAGCTTGCCCGCGGGTATCTCAACAAGCACCTCGCCAACTGCGTAGCGGTATTGGCGCTCGAGTATGACCTTGCCGTCATCTGTTATCGGGATGACACAGACCGCGCCGTTGTGCTTTATATACTCGCGCGAAGACGTATCGCCGTTGGGAAGCTCTATTTTATCCTTGTAGAGATGCACGACCGTGCCGTCGAAGATAAGTGTTGATTCAAGCTGTTTTTCCTTAAGATCCATATCCTTCTCGCTTTCGATCATTTTTATAATATCAGATGGAACGTTTGCTACGTGCGCGGCACCTGCCGCTTCAAGCACCGAGCTTTCTCTGAATCCCCACGCAACACCGAGAGGGAGTATTCCTGCGTTTTGGGCGGTCTTCATATCAATGTCCGAGTCACCGACAAAGGCGCACTCACAGGGCTTGACACCAAGCGTTTCGGCGATATAAAGAGCCGCTGCGGGGTCGGGCTTGTGCGGAAGATCTCCCGCGCCGAGCACTATTTCAAACACGTTGCCAAAGATCGACTCACAAAGCGATCTTGTGAATGTATCGGGCTTGTTAGAGAGCACCGCAAGCTTGATGCCGCGGGACTTAAGCTCTTCTATCGTCTCGGGAATGCCGTCGTAAGCGCGGTCGGTGTGAAGGTAGACTTTTGAGTAGCACTCCCTGTATTTTTCAAGCGCTTCGTCAAGAAATGCCTCGTCGCTCTGCTTATCCTCGGGAAGCGAGAGCTTTACAAGCACACGCGCTCCCTTGTTTATAAAGCGCTTTATGTCTTCATTAGTGTGAAGCGGAAAGGAGTAGTGTTCCATTGTCATATTGATACCCTCTCGGAGGGCATCGATGGTATCGGCAAGCGTGCCGTCAAAATTGAATATTACTGCTTTAATCATTTTTCTTTTACCTGATCCGTTGCTATTTTAGCATCAAGGAGTGCAAGCGAGCGAAGCTCAGCGCATCTTGTCCTGATGCTTTCTTTTAGTTCCGTACTGTTTGCTGTTATGTTTGAGATGGCGGTGACGATGTCCTCGTGCTTGATATTTCTCACGTCAAGCGGCTTCGGCTGACCCGAATACTCAAGGAATGCATCGACCTTGGGGTCATAAGATATTCCAAGCACGGGAATGCCCGCACAGCTTGCGTAGATAAGCGTATGAAGCCGCATAGCGATAACAAAGTCGCATACGCCGAGCACGCCGATAAGCTCACGCGCGGTGAGATGCGAGATGATCTTAGCGCTGACACCGCAGAGCGCCTTTATTCTTTCGCATATCTCGGTATCGCGCGAGGGTTGCATCGGAATGAATATCGGAGTAGCCCCCATGCTCGCTGAGACCTTGTCTATCGCGCGGGCAAGCTCTGCTTCAAAGCTTGTTTCTTTCTCGCTGCCCGCAAGGTTCCGAAGCTTTTTCCATTCGCGCACAGAGACTGCAAAATATCTGCCGCCTTTGCTTATGCCTGCTTTTTCACATACGTATTTTATTCTGCTCTCATCTGCCGGAGAAAGCAAGAGCGCGGGGTCGGCGGATATGCGGACATCCGACACGTCGACGCCGAGTGCTTCAAGCTCACGGCAGGATGACGGCTCGCGAAGGGATATTACATTCGCACTTTCAATGGCGGTCACCGCACGCTTTCGGCTCTTTTCGCCGATAAGAGGTCCGATACCGTTTGAATAGAGCATTATTTTTGTGCCGAGCTTCTTTGCAAGCTTTATTACAGAGGTGTAATAAAAGAGAGAACGGTTGCTCGACGAGTTTTGCAGTATGCTTCCGCCGCCCATAAGAAGCAGTTTGGCATGCTTTAATTCAGATATGATGGATATGATGTCCGTTCTTCCGATGCATCTTACGCCGAAGCGCATTTCCATCTTTTTCGGACGGTTTGTGATAACGGTGATCTTTGCATCCCTGTCCTCGCGTTTGAGATTCTCGATTATCGAGAGAAGGAGCGAGTAAGTCGGATCGTAGCCATGTCGTTCTGTGGGCCAAGGA
>JAZNZQ010000031.1:0-2119 GCA_045595035.1 Eubacteriales bacterium
TCGGCACTTTCCGTGGCAATAAGTATTTTTGTGTTGTTTTCCATTTTTTCTCTCCGTTCCTTGTGTTTTTTATTCACAATACAATATTACCATATATTTCCAATTTTAGCAATATATTTCCAGAAAAAATAGTGTACAAAAATGCAGATCGATAATTGTAAAAAATTACCAATCTGCACTAAAAAGCGATTTTTATGTTGGGAAATCAATGAGAGCAGGGATGCTCGAAGAAATTCGTGAGGTCCATTTCGTATTTTCCGTCGACATTCTTCTTGAATCCGATCGCGATCACAAGACGCTCGTCTTCCTTTGTTTCGATATCACCGCAAAAGAATGCGTTATGCACTCCGCAAAGGTCGATAAAATTGAGTGCCGCGCGGCCCATAATGAAAAGTGTCTCGAAATCCTGCTTTCCTTCGGCACAACGGATGTCGCGGATAACTCCGCCTCCTTTTGTTACCTTGAACTGGCATACGCCGACAAATTCATCATCGATGTAAGCACCGTATGCGAGGCAATCTGCATCATATATAACAGAGCATAGCTCGCAAGCGCTTTTTTGTTCATCCTTTGACTGTATGGGGGTTACCTTTATCATTGCTTTTTACCTGCCTTATCTTCGCCTTTGAGATAGTCCACTTCTTCCTTGCAGAGGTATCTCCATTCTCCTGTTTTTAGGTCTCCGAGCTCAAGCTCACCGATAGCTACTCTCTTAAGTCTGGCGACCTCGAGTCCGACCTTTTCACACATTTTTCTGATCTGACGGTTCCTACCCTCGAAAAGCTCCATTTCGATGACAGAGCTTGCTTCTCCCTCGGACACGAGCGCGCATTTTACGGGGCGGATGGTGTATCCGTCTATCTCACGCACCTCCGAGAGCTCTGTGAGCTTTTTCTTGTTCACTTCACCCTTGACTCTGACGTGATAATACTTGGGTATCTCGTGGCGGGGATGTGTGAGCTTGTTTGCCAGCTCTCCGTCGTCCGTGAAGAGCAGAAGCCCCTCCGAGTTGTAGTCGAGCCGACCTATGGGGTATACGCGCGCACCGACGCCCGAGACGAGCTCAGACACGCATTTACGTCCCTTTTCGTCCGAGAGAGTGGTGACAAAGCCCCTCGGCTTATTGAGCATAAGATATTTATAATTCACACCGCGTCTTGGCTTTACGACCTTACCCTTGTATTCGACCTTGTCGGCAAACGGGGTTATCTTTTGTCCGATGACGGCCCTCTCGCCGTTTACCTTTACGTTACCTGCGGCTATCTCTTCTTCTGCCGCACGGCGCGACATAATGCCGCAGACGGTGAAATATTTCTGAAGTCTTATTTTTTCCAAGCTTAGTCCTTTCTTAACCGAATAGCGGGAAAAGTACCTTTTTATAGCTGATCCTTTCCACATCGAAGTCGGCAACAAGCTCAGCTTCTGCGATCTTATCTCCTCCCGAGAAGAAGATGACCCTGCCGAGAACGTCGCCCTTTTTTATTTCGGCAAAGTAGAAGCGGTCAAGCTCTACTTTTTTTGTTATCGTGTTTTTATTATCCTTTTTTATATATGAATATACGGGGGCACTGTTAGAGCATTTTATAAACGGAGTACGCCCGCCTATTACCGGTAAAATAAATGAAAGCTCGCCTGCTTTGGCAAGCTCGGCTCTTTCATGAGTTGAAAAGGCAAGATCGAGCATCGCGGTATGGTCGCGCCAATCGTCAGGGGCTGAAAGTGTGACTGCGACAAACGTCATACCGTCACGCTCGGCGGCAGACACAAGACAACGGCCGCTTTTCTTTGTAAATCCGGTCTTCACGCCTATCGCACCGTCGTATATACGGAGCATCTTGTTGTGGTTGACAAAATATCTTGCCGCCTCTCCATCTGCCATGGGGATGCTTTTTTTATATGTGGATACTATCTCTCGGAATTTTTCGTTTTTGAGTGCCTCACACGCAATTTTTGCAAGGTCAAGTGCGCTTGTGTAATGATCTTCGTCAAAAAGCCCGTGCGGGTTTGTGAAATGTGTGTCGGTGAGCCCAAGCTCTGCCGCCTTTTCGTTCATCAGGTCGGCAAACGCCTCGATGCTGCCTGCAGTGTGAATGGCTATTGCCGCCGCGGCATCGTTTGC
>JAZNZQ010000032.1:0-9879 GCA_045595035.1 Eubacteriales bacterium
GGCGAGGTCATCACAGACGAGCTCGGACTTGATCTCAAGGAGACCAACATGATGCAGCTCGGCCACGCAAGACAGGTCAAGATAAATAAGGAAAACACCATCATCGTCGGCGGTTACGGCGATCCCGAAGCTATCAAGGCAAGGATCGCTCAGATCAAGGGCGCGATCGAGGTCACAACATCCGATTTCGACCGTGAGAAGCTCCACGAGAGACTCGCTAAGCTCTCGGGCGGTGTTGCAGTTATCAAGGTCGGTGCCGCTACCGAGGTCGAAATGAAGGAAAAGAAGCTCCGCATCGAGGACGCTCTCAATGCAACACGCGCAGCAGTTGAAGAGGGTATCATCGCAGGCGGCGGAACATCCTTCCTCAACGTGATAGACGAGGTTGAAAAGCTTCTCCCCACAGTTGACGGCGACGAAAAGACAGGTGTTCAGATCGTTCTCAAAGCGCTCGAAGCACCCGCTCGTCAGATTGCAGAGAACGCCGGATTTGAGGGCTCTGTTATCGTTGACAAGATCAGAAATAACAAGGGCGTTACCGGCTGGGGCTTCGACGCATACAACGAGACATACGTTGACATGGTCAGCGCAGGTATCGTAGACCCGACAAAGGTCGCACGCTCCGCACTCCAAAACGCCGCTTCCATCGCATCGACAGTCCTCACGACCGAGGCAGTCGTATCCGATAAGAAGGAAGAGAATCCCGCACCCGCAGCTCCTATGGGCGGCGGCATGGGCGGCATGTATTAATAAAATAAAACCGCATAGAAAAAGACTTGCTCACATGAGCAAGTCTTTTTTGCTTTTGTTATGCTACAGGTCCGAGTTCCACATCGGATTTACCAGTATCAAAATCAAATCCTGCTATATACTTCTTAAGACGTACGAGATCTTTTCCATCAATGACACCATCGCCGTTTGCATCGGCACCTGTCTCTATATCCACATCAGATATACCCATGTCAAAGTCGTACCCTGCTATGTATTTCTTGATTCGTACCAAATCCTTGCCGTCAACAATGCCATCGCCTGTTGCATCGCCGTATGTGAAAGCTGGAGGTGAAAACACAAGCATATATGTACCCTTTGCGGTATCACATCCGGCATCCTTATCCCAATTGCTTCCCTTCGTTACAGTGCTCCACTTTTCTTCCGTACCTTTGTAGGTTATACTTTCAAGTGAACTGCATTCATTAAATGAAGAACTCCCTACGCTTGTTACACTGCCTGGAATTGTCACACTTGTAAGCAATGTACAACCGGAAAAAGCATAATATTCTATGCTTGTAACGCCATATTCAATTACAACTGTATTTATTGAGCTTTTGCACTCATTCCAAGGACAGCAACCAATACAACAACTATCGCCGCGAAAAATAACAGCTTCTTTTTCATTAAAAAACTACCTCCCGTTACTGTCAAAAAGTATAGGTTTTGACAGTTATAAAATCCTGTTTAATATACAAAAAAAAGAAGTTGCACAACAAAGTTATGCAACTTCTTTTATTTTAGTCCTATTTCATCCAAAAAAGCATTCATCTCGTCGGCGCGGGTACTATTCAGCTTACTGTTGGTGCTAAGCTCCCTTTTTGCCATACTTGCAATTTCGGGATCAAATATCATAAACCAACGTCTCACCTGCATAAGAGGTAGCAGCCAGCGGTGCCGTTTTAGGATCGGGTAATAGCGAACAAGCCGATCATAGGGGACAAAGACCCTCGACATAAAGTATCCGAGCTTGCCGCCTCTTTTCTTCTGCATAATGGCAACGCGGTTATCTGCCGAGCCGTACAGTCCGCCGTGCAGAATATAATTTTGCATCTGTTTTGAAAGTCCGTCGTGCTCGTCCGCATCAAACCAAACTCTGCTCATCTTTCTTGCCGCACTTGCAAATCTCAAAAGTCCGCCGCGTGACAAGAGCGCGTCGCGCTTCCCTACATCTGCATTTTCAAGTCTGTCAAGATACCACAGATCGATAAAGGGACGCACACCGCATCCGCCTATCTCGACGTGCTTTGCCATATGTGCGACATGGTAGAAATAGAAAAACTCGTCCGACATTTCATACAGGTATTCGCACCCTTCTTTCGGGCGTGAATTATCCCAAACGGATGAGAGCACCTCTATCGCCTCGTTGGCATAGTCCTCTTCAACAAGGTCAAAATGAAGCTCGATATGTACTCCGCCCTCACCGTGCAGGGAGACGTCGTGCGTTTCTCGTTTTTCTTCTACGTATCCAAGCTCACGCTCAAGAAAAGCTACCGCCGCATCAAGATCGGTACGCTTTACAAGCACGTCGATATCACAGCTTGTACGCATCCACGCTTCGGGGTAATATTTCCTTATTACGGAGCCCTTCAGGGGCATAAACGGTATCTTTGCCGCCTCAAGTGCCGCGCATAATCGTTCGTATTCATAGTTGATGCTTTCGTATCGATACACCGCTTTAAATATCGCCCGATCTGCATTTTCCTCTGCGGCAAGACCGTTGTTTTTTTGCGACCATGCCACAATATGAGCAACGTCCTGCTTTTTTGCAAGCTCCATAAGCTCGGGCAGCTCGATATGCGAATATGTCTCGCGCTCCTTTTCGGTAAGAGGTTTTCCCCCTATCACGCTTCGTATCAACGCGAACATCAAGCTGACAGTTTCATTTTTCATCTTGTAATTCCCTTGTACTCGGCTTTTACCTTAGCATAGCTTTCGTGATTGCCTATGTCGTATCTCTTTCCCGGCATCTCCATCGCGTGGACCGTAGTCTTTGATGAAAGCCACGCCGCATAGCTTCCGGGGGCATCGGTGCCGCATCCCTCGTTGATCCCTACCTTGACGAGCTTGGCATCCTCGCGTGTGTAGTAATAGAAGGGCGGACAGCACCAATTTGTTGCAGGAGATGATGGCTTTTCGATCATGTCGAGCACCTTGTCGTTTTCGTCTATTTGTACAACGGCGCACTTGGTAAGCTTTGTCTGCTCACTCTCGAAATATCTCATGATACAAGAGGTCTTCTTTTGCATTGCGTAAGAGACGAACCTCGTCAGACTGAAATCGAGAACGTTATCTCCCGCGATGACAAAAAGATCATCGTCAAGCGAGAGAGTGTCGATCGCAAACTGAATATCCTTGACCGCGCCGAGCCGAGTTTCATTTGTGTCGGTTCCGTCATCAAGAACGGTTATCTTCTGCGCCTTCGTCTTTGCCCAATCATCAAAATGATGCGCGTACTTATGATTGGATATAACAATATATTCATCGACCGCGCCAAGCGTATCGATATCATCCACGAGCCAATCGAGAATTGTCTTCTCACCAACACACAAAAGGGGCTTCGGGAAATTCTCGGTCAACGGATACAATCTCGTAGCATAGCCCGCCGCAAGTATAAGACATTTCATTGCATTCACCTCATGAATCAAGCTTTACGCCGTCTGCACTTTCGCAGATGTGTACAGAATATTTCCCCTCCAGATGCGGAAAGGCGGAAAGGTACTCGCGGCACACAAAGTCCTTTATACTATCCTCGTACGCAGGGTCTATCAGCGCCATACAGCACCCCTTGAATCCCGCGCCCGAAAAGCGACCGCCGTATATACCTTCTGTTTTTGTCATTATCTCATAAAGCTTTTTAAGCTCGGGAGAACCTGTCTCATAATTATATATCGAGGAATGACCGCTTTCAAACGAGAGGCGTCCGAATTCCTCTATATCTCCTCTTCGCCAAGCTTCGGCGCCCTTGTTCACACGCTCGATCTCACCGTACCAATGCTCTGCACGGCGGCGCCATCTCTCCGGGAGCTTATCTTTGTATTCGAGAAACACCTCATAGGGAACGTCTCTTAGGTTTGTCTCCTCGAATTTGCCGTACTCCATACCCGAAAACGCACACAGAGCGTATGCAGCACTTCGGCATTCGTCAACACGCATATTAAATGCAGAACCCGCCAAACTGCGCTCCAGCCCGCTGAAAAATATAGCTATCTTATAGGGCTTCATATTGGGGTGCATCGGAATAAGCTCGTAGCTGTCATCCTTCATATCCATATACAAAAGATGGTCCTTTTTGCAATAGACCTCGCAGGATTGATCGAGCTTTCCGCAGGAAACACCAACGTATTTGTTCTCGGCCTCCTTTGCTATCGTAATAAGCTCAACCGGAGTCAAGCTTATAGAATTCATCTTGCAAAGCGCCGACAGAAACGTGATTATGACCGCCGCCGAAGATGAAAGTCCTCCTATCGGAAGCTCTCCGTCGAAAACAGCGCACAGACCTCTGCGAAGCGGATATCTTTTATTGAGTGCAATTGTAGCACCGCGCAGATGATCCGCCCAGTCGCCCTCCTTTGTCTTCGGAGTTGCCTCAACGTGCCACTGCGCGCGCTTCTCGAACTGAAGCGACTGTATCTCGATAACGCCGTTTTCCTTGGGGCCGTATGCCACGTGTATACCCTTGTTTATCGCAAAGCCGGTAATTTTACCAAGCTGATGGTCCACGTGTGCGCCTAGCGGGCAGATGCGGTAGGGCGTAAATGCGGTATACTGCGGCGATTTTTTATAGGTTTGTTCAAATGCTTCGACAGCTCTCATTATTCACTCCGTTAATCTCTGAAATAAAGGTCTCTTGTATAAACCTTGTCGATAACGTCGGCAATCTCATCATTATAGCGGTTTGCTATGATAACATCCGACATTTTCTTAAATTCATCAAGATCACGTATCACACGGCTGTTGAAAAAGCGGTCCTCTTTCATTGTCGGCTCGTATATAACGACCTCGATGCCCTTTGCCTTGATACGCTTCATAACGCCCTGAATGGAGGACTGACGGAAATTATCCGAGCCCGCCTTCATTGTAAGACGGTATACTCCGACAATACTCGGCTTCATTGCGATTATCTGATCGGCAATAAAATCCTTTCTGGTTCCGTTTGCCGAAACGATCGCGGAAATAATATTCTGCGGCACGTCATTGTAGTTGGCAAGCAACTGCTTCGTATCCTTCGGCAAGCAATAACCGCCGTAACCGAAGGAGGGATTGTTGTAGTGAGAGCCAATTCTCGGATCGAGTCCCACTCCCTCAATAATTGATCTTGTATCAAGACCTCTCACCGCGGCATACGTATCAAGCTCATTGAAAAAGGATACGCGAAGCGCGAGATAGGTGTTGGCAAAAAGCTTGACCGCTTCCGCCTCTGTGGGGTTCATATAACGGACCTCTATGTTCTCTTTTAGCGCGCCCTCTTGCATCAGCGCGGCATAGGTCTCGGCCGCCTTGTGAAGCCGTGCGTTTTTCACCGGAACGCCTACTATTATGCGGCTGGGGTAAAGATTGTCGTAAAGCGCTCTTCCCTCTCGCAAAAATTCGGGGCTGAACAAAATATTGTCGCAACAAAAATCAGCTCTTACCGATTCGGTATAACCGACCGGAACGGTAGACTTGATTATCATTACGGCATCGGGATTGACCTCGATCACCTGTCTTATGACCACTTCGACCGATGACGTGTCAAAGTAGTTTTTAGACGGATCATAATTTGTGGGAGTTGAAATAATAACAAGCTCCGCATCACGGTAAGCCGATGCTCCGTCTGTCGTGGCAACAAGGTCGAGCTTCTTTGTTGTCAGATATTCCTCTATCTCCTTGTCAACAATAGGAGATCTTCTGTTGTTTATCATCTCCACCTTTTCGGGGATGATGTCAACAGCTGTAACACTGTTGTTTTGGGCAAGTAAAACTGCGACCGACAAACCTACGTAGCCGGTTCCTGCAACTGCAATTTTCATATTTCTTTCTCACTTTCATAATTGCGTGCGTTCATACAGTCCCTACGAGTGCTTCTCCATGGCAACTGATTACAGCATTTTAATTTATTATATTAAACCTTATAGAATTCCTTGTACCATACAGCAAAGCGTCGAAGCCCCTCACGAAGCGAGGTCGCGGGCTTGAATCCGAAATCACGTTCAAGCGCCGACGTGTCCGCATAGGTTATCGGTACGTCTCCCGCCTGCATGGGAACAAGCTTCTTGTGCGACTCAAAATCGTAATCGGCAGGAAGTACTCCCGCAGAAATAAGCTCCTCCTGCAATATGGTAACAAAATCAAGCAGATTTTCGGGGCTGTTGTTTCCGATGTTGTAAACGCGGTACGGCGGCAACGGAAGCCCATCCTCGCCGTCCTCCTTCTCGGGGGCGCATTGCATAATACGCTTTACCCCCTCGACAATATCGTCAACGTATGTAAAATCTCTCTTGCAGTTTCCGTAGTTGAATATCTCGATAGTCTGCCCGCGGAGCAGCTTGTTCGTAAAGCCGAAATATGCCATGTCGGGACGTCCCGCAGGACCGTATACCGTAAAGAAACGAAGCCCCGTGGAGGGAATGTTGTACAGCTTCGAATATGCGTGCGCCATAAGCTCATTCGACTTCTTTGTCGCCGCATAAAGCGATACGGGATTGTCCACCTTGTCATCGGTCGAATATGGTATCTTCTTGTTCGTACCGTAGACCGAAGACGAAGAAGCATACACAAGATGCTCAACAGGATATGCCCTGCACGCCTCGAGAATGTTGTAAAAGCCGATAATATTGCTCTCTATGTACACGTCGGGATTGGTTATAGAATAACGCACTCCCGCCTGCGCCGCAAGATTGACAACAACAGAAAACTTGTGCTCACAGAAAAGCGAATCAATAAGCGCGCGGTCGGCAAGATTTCCCCGCACGAACGTCCACGTGCAGTCGGGGTGCCCACCCGCAAGCTTCTCTATCTCAGATAGACGGTATTCCTTTATGGATACGTCGTAATAATCGTTCATGTTGTCAAGTCCGACTATCTTCGCCCCCTTTACCGTGCGAAGTAACTCCATCACCAGATTAGAGCCGACAAATCCCGCCGCCCCCGTGACAAGTATGGGCGAATCTGTTAAATTAACGTTTGGTATAAGCATTGTTTCTCCTTGTAAAAACGGTTTATTTACCGTACATATGGTCAATCATTCTCTTTGCGATAACTTCGGACGATATTCCGGTTTCTGTCGTTCCGTAGAACTTCAGGATATCATCGCAATTTTTTGTCACCGCTTCGGGTGTCATATCTGTAAGTATCTGCTCCAATTCTTCCTGGTTCTTCGCAATATAATAGGGGCTGTCCTTCATATCAAAATAGAACCCTCTATCCTTTTCAACATATTCATCGTAATCCGATTGAAAAAGAACTATGGGACGGTGAAGCAATGCATAATCACCCGCAGAAGAAGAAAAGTCCGTAATCAAAATATCAGAGACCAAAAGCAAGTCTGCCATATCCTCGTACGAGCTGACTTCCATTAAATTCTCGTTTTCAACCACTCCGCCGATTCCTGCCACGGATGGGTGAGAACGGACTAAGAAGACCCATTCATCTCCGGTAAGTTCACCGAGTTTGTTCAATGTTTTTTCTAAATCAATATCCTGCTTCGGCTGCGGAGTCTTATCACTCGCATTTTTTCTGCGAAGTGTGGGAGCATACAAAGCAATTTTTTTATCCTCGGATATATTCAAGCTCTTTTTTATATTCTTCACCATACCCTCGGTATAGTTCAAAAGAACGTCATCGCGCGGTGTTCCGACAGTCAAGATCTCCCCATTGTATTTGAAAGCGCTTCGATACTGCATATCGCCGTAATCCGAGCCCGATACAGCAAGATCGCAGAACCCGTCTACCGATTCCGCAAGGAAAAAGTCATCGCCGACAAAGGATGAATCGTAAAGTATCTTTTTAAACGAGCGATCACCGTGCCAAAGCTGTATCAAAAACTGCTTCTTACTTTTCTTGAATCCCATAAGAGCGCAGTTGTTGACGATGCATTTCGAGGTCGCCATAAGCTTCATAACCTCATATTTGTCATCTATTGCAACGCACTTCACATACTCGGGCACGACCGTCTTTTTCTCCTCGGGATTTTTAAATAACCATACTATCTCGGTCTCGGGAGAAAGTTCGTGAAGTTTTTCCGAAAGCGGCTTCGAATTATCGGAATATGAGGTGCCGGAAAAGCTCACAAATACTGCTCGGTTTTTCATGCCGAAAAAAATTCGGCACGCAGATACGTACGAATTAATAAGGCAATCTTTAATCTTTCGCTTTATCGCTGACATGTTTTTTTGTCCTCCTTGAAATTATACCTTTTATCATTTCCAAAACGGTTTTTCTGTAACTGAAGAATACAATAAATATATACACAAGAACAACGCCCGCTCTGTACAGGAAATCTCCTATGTGGAACACATCGGAATATTTTGTAAACGTAAAGAAGAGTCCTGCTGCAACAAACAGAGCTATCGTTGCAATATTTTTCACAAAATCGAAAAATTTAAGTCCTATATCCTCAACACGTCGGCTGATAACATAAATTATCATAACGCGCACAAACATGGATAAAGCATCGGCAAGTATAGAGCCGTACGCTCCCCAAAGCGGAATAAACACAGATGAAAGAGCAACATTGATAAAACTGCTTGTAAGAGTTGCCGTAAAGAGCAGTTTCGATGCTTTTTTATAATAGAAGAGTACATTGACGTAAAAATAATATGGAATCTTTATGGCAAAGACCATTATAATAAGCGCAACGTACTTCCACGCATCAACGTATGACTTGTCAACAAAGAGGACTATATAATCATGTGCAAAGAGCGCAATTCCGATAAAAAATAATCCGATCACCGCCGCAAGCACGTTTACGACCTTGCGAAGCGATTCTCTGTATCCTTCTTCCCTTGCGTGGAGCTTTTCGTATAGCCACGGACCGTAGGCATTGTTGACGTATACCTGAATGGTATCACCCATATTGCCGAACTGCGTCGCAACCGAGTACACACCGAGTGCCGCCATGGTATTTGTGTTTCCGATAAGCAGATTCGAAACAAATACCGTTATTGACGTAGAAAGATTATGAGGCATAATGGGAATAGAATATTTAAGTGCACTTTTCAAAAGCCCCCAATTAAGGCAAAACGTTACCTCACGGCACCTTATCATATCTACTATAAAATAGAGCGTATAAAGCCCCGTAGCTATCGCGTTTGCCAAGAGGACACCGAGCGCACCCATTTCAAATCCGACAACAAACAGAATATTGAGCGCAACCGATGCAAAGAAATAAAGGATGCTGAGCACAGAACACTTCAGCGCCTTTTGCTGGCTTCTGAGAATGTTGTCGTATATGGTATGCTGGCAATTGAATGCAAGTGAGATAAGACAAACGAATATTATCGGGAAGAAGTCCATTCCTCCGAATATGTATTTAGAAATAAGACCTCTTACAAAAAACGACAGTATGCCGAACAAAGAGCAAGTCAAGAAGACAAACACAATAACACTGCCGTAAAATTGCTTTAACTTCTCTTTATCCTCTTTTAGATCAACATAAAAACGCATGATCGCGGAATAAAGCGACATCGCCACAATAAAACTCATCGTATGCGTAAAGCTGTTGGCAATATTCGTTACTCCGTAATCGGTCGTTGTAAGATAGGAGGTATAAAGCGGAAGCAAAAACAAGCTGAAGCACTTCAAAAGCAATCCGCTGCAAGTATATATCAACGAATTCAGCGCGACCTTACTGCTCGATGTAGAACTGCCCGCCATATTCTATCCCTCCTTATAAAAAGTTTCATTCATTATCTTTTAGTTTCAAGCCGCAAAGCAACAGTTCTCTGTGTGCCTCACACTCAATAAAATTCTCAAGCGCAAGTTTTTTCCCTTTTGTGTATTTTTTCTTGAGTATCCAATCGGTCATTCTGTGTCCAGAAAGCTTGTCGAAGACCTTATAGACCAAGCTTCTCTTAAGTCCCGAGAATGAGAACAGATACTGTTTTATCATAGAATCGGCAAGTCGGATCG
>JAZNZQ010000033.1:0-2202 GCA_045595035.1 Eubacteriales bacterium
GGACCGCTTGCGGTGGATGAGGAGAGCGTAGCTGCATAGCGTTTAAATGAAAGCGAAACCTTAGTTTGTTTTAGATAAGAACAAAGAGTTCGTTATCATTTTTTAACATATATACTTCGCTCTCCTCATCCACCGCGGACACTAATCTTTACAGACTTATAATCTCTGCGATTTCGCGTTGCGATCCCCCTTCCCCGCTGGGGAAGGTTTGGGTCGCCTCTGCCTTTATTACTCATATATCTCCGCGACTATCGCATCTCTGAGCTTGCAGAGGGTTGCGTCATCACGACCGCCGATCGGTTTTCCGTCAAGCTCGCATGCGGCAATGATGGGACCCGAGGTCGAGGATATCATCACCTCGTCGGCAGAAAGAAGCTCGTCGGGTGTGAACGCCCTCTCGATAACAGGGATACCGATCTTCTTCGCCTGCTTTATCATGTGCGCGCGGGCAATACCGGGTAGGATGAGCTCGTCGGTCGGGTGGGTAATAAGCGCGCCGTCCTTCAATATGTGGATATTACTGTGCGCACACTCGGTAACATAGCCGTCACGCACAAATACCGTCTCGTGAACGCCCGCCGCCTCTTCCTCCTCTGCCGCAAGCACATTGAGGAGCAGGTTTATCGTCTTGACATGGCAGAAGCGGAAGCGTCTGTCCTCGGTCGAGATAAGCTTCACCTTCTTGTAAAGATCCTTTATCGGGCAGGGCTTGACGAATGCGAAAAGCGATGCCTTCGCGCCTCTCGGGAAGGGATGATTGCGAGGTGCAGCTCCGCGTGTGAGCTGCATATATATCGCCTTGTCGGGCGTATCAAGCCGCTCTGCAAGATCAAGCAGAGTCGCGCGAAGCTCCTCTCGCGGCATGGGCATATCAATATTTACAAGCGCCGCGCTTCTCTCAAATCTGTCAAGATGATCCTCGAGCGCAAAGGGCTTGCCGCCCACGACGAGCACGAAGTCGTAAACTCCGTCTCCAAAGTAAAATCCGCGGTCGAGCGCGGGTATCATAAGTGTATCAAGCGGCTCTATTCTGCCGTTGTAATATCCGATAGCTTGCATAAGCGCACCTCATTTCATTTGTATATAGATATTTTATCACAAAAGCGCCGTCTTTTCAATAGGATAATCCCATAAAAGGCATTGACATTCACCGTAAATGGGTGTATAATGTAATTTGGTCTTTTATGTAAAGATGTAAAAAGTATCATTCAAGGGGGATATATAAAAATGTTAACAGCAATCGTCGGAATCAACTGGGGTGACGAAGGTAAGGGCAGAATGGTCGACCTTCTCTCGAGCGAGCAGGATATAGTTATCCGCTACCAGGGAGGAAACAACGCTGGTCATACCGTTATCAACCACCTCGGAAAGTTCATTCTCAATCTTCTTCCGTCGGGAATACTTCGCCCTGAGATCGTAAACGTCATGGGCAACGGTATGGTCATAGATATCAAGCACCTTTGCGGTGAGATCGGCAGACTTCGTGATGCGGGAATTAAGATAACTCCCGAAAATCTCAAGATCTCCGACCGCGCAGTCATCTGCATGCCCTATCACGTACAGCTCGACTGCCTCGAGGAGGACCGTCTCGGTGACGCAAAGTTCGGCTCTACACGCCGCGGCATCGCCCCCGTTTACAGCGATAAATATATGAAAAAGGCACTCAGAATGGGCGACCTCTTTGAGCTTGACAAGATCGAAAAGAGGATCGATTCCATCGTTGAGTGGAAGAACCTCACGGTTCACGGCGCGTATGGCGCAGACGCTTGGAAGACAGAGGATATCATCGCTTACCTCAAGGAATACGGCGATATGCTCAAGCCCTTCGTATGTGACACAGGCGTATACCTCACAGAGGCAAACAAAGCAGGCAAGAGGATCATGTTCGAGGCACAGCTCGGTGCGCTTCGTGACATCGATTTCGGTATATATCCTTACACATCCTCGTCCTCCACTATCGCCGCTTACGGACCTATCGGAGCGGGTATCCCCGGATGCAAGCTCGATAACGTTATCGGTATCATGAAGGCATACTCCACCTGCGTAGGTGAGGGTCCCTTCACAGCAGAGATGTTCGGTGATGAGGCAGAGGATCTCCGTCGTGCAGGCGGTGAGTACGGCGCGGCTACAGGCAGACCGAGAAGAGTCGGCGGATTCGACGTTGTTGCATCCCGCTACGGTGTCCGTGTTGAGGGCGCTGAC
>JAZNZQ010000034.1:0-9151 GCA_045595035.1 Eubacteriales bacterium
GGCTTGGAAGCATCCCCACGGCGACGGCACTCTCACCTATACACCCCTTCGCGGCGACGTCCGTCTTCTTAACGCCGATTTCGCTTACGAGGAAGGCAAGGACGTTCTCCATGACATAAGCGTTTACGCCGAGCCCGGACAGAAGGTCGCATTTGTCGGCGCTACGGGCGCGGGTAAGACGACCATCACGAACCTGCTCAACCGATTCTACGATATTGAGGATGGAAAGATCCGTTACGACGGAATCAATATAAATAAAATAAAGAAGGACGATCTTCGCCGTTCGCTCGCCATCGTGCTTCAGGATACGAACCTCTTTACAGGTACGGTAATGGAAAACATTCGTTACGGAAAACTTGATGCCACCGACGAAGAATGTATCTCTGCGGCTCGTCTTGCGGGCGCGGACGATTTTGTAACTCGACTTCCCGACGGATACGAAACGCTCCTTACAAACAACGGTGAGAATCTCTCGCAAGGACAGCGCCAGCTTCTTGCAATAGCACGTGCCGCAGTTGCGGATCCTCCTGTTATGATACTTGACGAGGCGACCTCCTCGATAGATACAAGAACCGAGCAGATAGTCGCACGCGGTATGGACTCGCTTATGGAAGGGCGTACGGTGTTCGTTATCGCGCACCGCCTCTCGACTGTCAAGAACTCTGACGTTATCATGGTGCTTGAGCGCGGCCGCATAATTGAGCGCGGCAGCCACGAGGACCTTATAGCTCAAAAGGGACAGTATTATCAGCTTTACACAGGCGCATTTGAACTTGAATAAAACAAAAATAATGACCGATCAACCGATCGGTCATTATTTTTTATCTTTTGTTTTTTTTGTAAATTACCGCAAGACCTTTTAGCGTAAGGTCCTCGTCGTATATAACGCGGTGCTTTATATATGGAGCAAATGCCGTGGCAAGCTCACCTGTAAGGATTATAGACTTAAGTTCCGTGCCAAGCTCGTCTTCAAAACGTGATAACACACCGTCGACCGCGCCCGCACCCCCGTATATGATGCCCGAGCGCATGCATTCGGATGTCGATGCGGATATCGCTTTTTTCGGTGCCGATATGTCCACGCGCGGAAGAAGCGATGCTTTTTCCTTAAGCGCCTCAAGTGATATTCCCGCGCCCGGAAGGATAGCACCGCCGATGTATCTGCCTGTGCCGTCCAACGCCATAACAGTAGTCGCGGTTCCCATGTCAACAACGACTGCGGGCAGGGGATACTCCTCCTTTGCCGCGACAGAGTTTGCGACGAGGTCACTTGCTACAGTGCCGGGATCGTCGGTTGCTATGTGAAGACCTGTCTTTACGCCCGCGCCGACAATAAGCGGCTCTGTCTTGCATATGAGCTTTACGGCGTCGCGTACGGTGGCGGTAAGAGAGGGAACTACCGAGGATATGATAGCACCTTCTATCATGTCGGGGGTGATCTCTGTTATATCAAAAAGCTGCTTGATCTTTATCGCATATCCGTGTGCCGTTTCGGTGTGATAGGTGGGAAGCATTGACGAATACCCGATCCCGCCTTCTCCCGCAAAGCCGATGCTTGTATATGTGTTACCAACGTTTAAAGTTAATATCATTTTGAAATTTTCCTTTTTCCGACAACTTCTACTATTCTGAGTATAGCGGGCGATAGTGCCGAGTTTACTACAAATTCAAGGACGAAATTTATTCCGAGAATAAGTACGAAGATGAAATAGATCATAGATGGAGAGGACGTTGCCTCGGCAAAATTAACGGCAACGCTGTAGAATACAGTCATAAGAGCCGTGATGAAAAGTCCCGTGTTTACAATGGGGCATACGAGAGCCGCGATGATAACTGCAAGCTTTTCTTTGCCTGTTTTCGAGATCGCGCGGTAAAGGATCCCCGAGAGAAAGCCGGCTATTGCGGTCTTAAAGATGCAAACAAGGAAGGTCACTATCGGGTTGAGATTAAGCATCGCTGTCGAGAGTGCGCCCGCTTGACCGCTGACGACCGAGATGAACACTACAATACCCATGACCGCGCCGAGAAGCGCTCCTGTGAGCGGTCCGTAGAGTATCGCGCCGATCACTATCGGTACGAGTGCAAGCGTAAAGCTTACGACGGGGTTGAGACTTCCGATCGCTATCGAAAGCGCTTGAAGCACCGCAACGAGGGCAATGAGTATTGCTATTGCCGTCATCCTGCGGAGCTTTGCTGTGTTTGTTCTTTGCATATTAAATTCCTCCTGCTACTGTCCCGATAAGCTCGGGTATAGTGCAAGGTAATTATACAACAGTTTTTATTTTTTTACAAGTATTTATTCATCTTTTTTTGTCAGACACAGTGCGCTTGCAAGCGTTCCTGCAAGAGCTAAAGAAGAGAGCGCGCAGGCAAAAGCCGCGTCTTCGTTGGTCTTTGTCTCGGTGCTTTTTGCTTTTTCGGTCTCGCACACGGTTTCCGTCGGCAATATTTCTGTTTCGGCTTCGGTCTCATCGGTCGATGCCGCGTGCTTAATATCGTAGATCACGGTCGTGACTTCAGTTGTTGTCTCTTGTGTAAGCTCTTCCGATCTCTTTTCGCGCGTGAGCTGATATATTCTGTCTGTGTTGTTTTTTATGTAGTAGGTCTCTCCCATATATTCACATTCGAGCACGGCAGAAAGACCTGCGCCCGATGCCACGCCGCTTACGTGAAATAGGGTGTATTTCGGCAGATCGACCTTTGCACGCATTTTGGCTTCGGCATCAAGATAGAGGTATTTTACTCCCTTTGTCATATAGTACCCCGCTGTGGGTGTCTTGCCGGAATAGTCGGGCATGACATCGGCTTTTGTCTTGTATGGTAGGGTGCCAAAGCCGAGTATTGAGGTGCTTGCCGCTTTGTAGCTTTTGGTATATACTCCGCCGCCGTTCACCTCAAGCCCCGATGCCGAGTTTGTGTTTCCCTCGATAGTGTATATCATACCGCCCTCAGAATAAAGCACTATCCCGATATGTGAGGAGGTCTTGCGGTCGCGGGTGAAAAATATAAGGTCGCCCGCCTTCGGTGTGTACGAGCCGCCGTAAGCAACCGAGCTTTTGAACCGTCCCGCATCGCGCAGAGCCATGACCCAATATTGACAGCTTATCTCGCGCCATATGTAGTCGGGATCGAGCTTGTGATATCTTGCACAGTCGAAGAAATCTCCGAGGTCGTGGCATCCGCTCTGATAGAGGCAGAAGGAGACGAACGAGGCGCACCAATGGTAGTCGAGCCCGCCG
This sequence comes from Eubacteriales bacterium, assembly GCA_045595035.1. Taxonomy (GTDB): domain Bacteria; phylum Bacillota; class Clostridia; order Oscillospirales; family CAG-272; genus CAYZHW01. The sequence goes on from JAZNZQ010000034.1 coordinate 3,240, forward strand.
TAGCCGATGCCGAAGTCTCCCATGTTGTAGTTGTACTCAGTGTAATTGAGTGCTGCCGCCCCCATTCCGCTAAAGTCATTCGGCGCGCCGCCCTCAGCATAGCCGAGTTGTGAGAGGGCGACTGCAATGGTATCGGTGGCGCCGTCACCTGTGATGGGGAGCTTTGATAGGTAGTTATAGTATTTGCCCGATGAGTAGGATGGGGAGGCGGTATTTGCACCCTTTCTGTAGTCGAGCGCCGAGAGGGGGCTTGACGAGAGAATAATGAGAATAAACAGAGCTGTCGACAGAAATCTTGTTAGACCTTTCATGTCGGTTTCTCCTTTTCGGGGATGTATGTATCTTGATTATAACAAAATAAAACCTGCCTTTGCCACGTTATTTTTTGGTGGCAAAAGCAGGTTTTGTGTTTATTCCATTATTTTCTTAAAAATTACTTATTTTACCTTCGGAAGACTTGCGGCGGCGACCGACTGACCTACGCGGCGGCTCTTTTCGTCGGGAAGCGAGACCTCGATCTTTTTGGCAAGCTCGGGAAATTCAAGCTCGAGAGTCTTCTTTGCAAACTCAAGCACGAGGTCTCCGCCCTTGCCGGATGAAACTCTTCCGAGAAGCAGGACCTGATTTATATCGTAGAAGCGAGCGTAGTATGCGACCGTGTAACCGAAGTAGACGCCGATGGTCTCGTATATCTTTTCGGCACCTGCATGACCTTCGTCAAGCTTCTTCTGTACCACTTTAAGTTTTTCGGCAGGCGAGAGGGAAGGATCGAGTGCGATCCCCGCCGAGGGAGCAAGCTTTATTACAGAATCCTGCGAGAAATATTTAACTCCGCATCCGTAATCTCCCGACCATTCGTCAACCATGGCATCTTTGTTAAAGTCAACCGGAGCAAATGCAAGCTCGTTGAGCCAGCCGGTGATATTACCCGCCGTATCGACGTAGCCGCCTGCCTCACTTGTGCCCATAGCAATGCCGAGAACGCCGTTTTTTTCAAGACTCATAGCCCCTGCAAGTGCTGTCACGTCGCCGTCGTTTGCGACCTCTATCGGGATATCGTATCCAAGCTCGGCAGAGAGTGCTTTTGCGGCATTTGTGTATATGTGCTTGACGTGCGCGTCGAAGTCCTCTCTTGAAACCTTTAGAAAGAGAGACGCGACCATCGTCTTGTTGTCTACGTATACGCCGGCGGATGATACGCCGATACCGTCAACGCGGGGCATTTTCGATGCCGCAGTACGCATTGCTTCGAGTATGCCGTCAAAGTGATATTTGGGGTCGGAGTTGGTCTTGGGGAACCATACTACCTCCTCGGAGTATACGCTCTCACCGTCAATTACTGCGCTGACCTTGCGGTCGCTTCCGCCTGCATCAAAGCCGATTCGGCATCCGTCAAGATGGCGTCCCTGCGGCTTTGCCGATTCGTTTTCGACAGGGGCATTTTCGATAGAGACCGATTCCACTTCGAAATCTCTCTCATATACGCGAGCCATAAAGTCGCGGTCAAAATCGCGCGCTCCGCCGACAGAATAAGCCGCGGCAAGTCTTTTTGCGATAACATCCGAGCCCGCGATGATTATCTTGTATCCGCCGCGCGCCCAAAGAAGCGTTTTTACCACACGCTCAACTATCGAATAGTTCTCATCGTCGTGTCCTTCTCCGTCGGGATATACCGACATCTTATACGTGGAAAGGTATCCGCCGTTTCGCGTGATTCCTATTACGATCTCTTTACCGTATTTTGCCGTTTTTTTCTCAAATTCACGGAGTACGAGCTCCATCGGGAAAAACCCGGGGTCAAGCGGCGCGTTTATCTTAAGATTCATATATTAACATTCCTCTCTTTATTGTTTTCTTTACGTTAAAATCATTGTCGGTTATTATGATGTCGGCATCGTAGCCCCGAAGCAATGCTCCTTTGCTCTTCTCACCGATGGCGCGTGCGGGATTATATGATGCCGCCGCTACCGCCTCGGGAATGCTTAAGTCCGTGTGCGCGAGGAGATTTCGCACCGCTTCGTTTAATTTGAGCACCGAGCCGGCGATAGTGCCGTCGGAAAGTCGGCATTCGATTCCCGAAAGCTTAACGGGAAGTCCGCCGAGGTCATATTCGCCGTCGGGCATTCCTCCCGCGCGTATGCAGTCTGTGATAAGACAGAGCTTGTCCTTTTTCACGCTTGCCACAAGATTGAAAATTCCGGGATGAATATGGAAGGTGTCGCAGATGAGTTCAACAGAGATATCTGTGGTGAGCGCCGCACCCACAACGCCGGGGTCACGGTGCATAAGAGGAGTCATCGCGTTAAAAAGATGCGTCGCGTGAGATGCTCCGTCGCGCACGGCTGAGATCGCCTCTTCGAAATTTGCTCCCGTGTGACCGATGGAAATGAGTATGTCGGTCTTTGCCTTTATCTCTTTTATTGCCGCGTGGCCCTTGTCCATCTCGGGCGCGACTGTGACAGCGCGGATAATGTCGGAGTTTTCTATTACGAACGCCGCATCGGGTATCTTTATGTGCGCCTCGTTTTGTGCACCCTTCTTTGCGGGATTGATGAAGGGTCCCTCGGCATTTACGCCGAGTATTTCGGCGCCGCTCCAGTCCTTTGATCTTTCTTTAAGTGAGCGTACGTTATCGAAAGCCGCATTTAACTCTGCCGCAGACACGGTCATTGTTGTGGGCAAAAAGCTTGTGACTCCGTTTTTGGCAATGCCGTATGCCATCTCGCGTATTCCGTCTGCATCTTTGTCCGATGCATCGCGGTTTTTGTATCCGTGAATATGTATATCCACAAGTCCGGGGCATACCAATCCGCCCTCGGCATCGATGACCTCGGCACCCTCGGGGATCTCGCCGACAAGCCCCTCGATCTTATCGCTGTATGCAAGCGATACGTTTTTTTTCACTCTGTCGGGCAGAACTAATCTACCGTTTTTAATATATTTCATCGTTCTTCCTTTCCGTAAGTATAATTATCATAGCATAATTATAACAGAAATGCGTGAAATTTTATTTTATTTTACATAAAACAATGAAAAAGCACACCAAGACAGTTAAAATGTGCAACGACAGAACCGATTTTTTGTGATAAAATTATCTGGTAAAAACCAGATGAAAGGAAAAACAAAAATGATAGTAAAAACTTTTGAAAATGAAGAAATAGTAGGCCGTGCCGCCGCAGATGCAATAATCGCACAGGTGAACGCGAAAGCGGATTCCGTGTTGGGACTTCCCACCGGCTCCAGCCCCGTTCCTACATATAAAACACTTATCGCCGCATACAAAGAGGGAAGAGTCTCCTTTGCGGGCGTAAAGACCTTCAATCTTGATGAATACGTCGGACTTGTACCCACACACGAGCAGTCATACAGATACTTTATGAATGATAATTTGTTTGATCATATCGATATAGACATTGCAAACACGAATCTCCCCTGTGACGGCTCTGCTCTCTCGGATGAAGAGGCGGCAAAGTACGATGAGAAGATCAAGACGGCAGGCGGGATCGATCTCCAGCTTCTCGGCATCGGAAATAACGGACACATCGCGTTCAACGAGCCGGGCGGCGCGCTTGATTCGCTCACACACAAGCAGAAGATCACAGAAAATACAAGAGAGGCGAACGCGAGATTCTTTGAGGGCGACCCGAACAAGGTTCCCGAGTATGCAGTAACGCTCGGTCTCAAGGGCATTATGAACGCCCGCAAGATCGTGCTTGTGGCATGCGGAGAAGCAAAGGCGCAGGCGATACACGATCTGGTATACGGCCGCGTAACTGCTGACGTGCCGGCATCCATTCTTCAGCTCCACCCCGATTGCACGGTATACGTTGATAAAGCAGCTGCAAAAATGCTTTGATAAAAATCGCTCTCGAAAGAGAGTGATTTTGTTATTTATTAGGTATTATCAAGATCGAATTGTACACCTTGCGGAGCCAGCCGTCCGAGGGAGAGTTCATCGTTTCAAACTCATTCTCGCCGCGGCGAAGTATCATACATGATGAGCCGCCGCCGTCGAGATTGAGAGCTGTTACGGCTCCGAGCTCCTCCATAAGAAGCGCACATCTTGCAAGCGGAGCACCGTTCGACACGCTTTTCTGACGTCCGTCGACTACAACGAATATCATCGTGCCGTCCTCCATATAGCCCGCGAGCGTACGAGGATGAGGTGTTTCGCTGAAATCTGTTCCGAGCTCGAGCTGGGATATCGTGCCGTCGCGGAGCACTATCTGTCTGCCCCCGACCGCCGTGCGAAGCTTTCCTTCATATTTTGAATAGTCGCTCGACGTGCCGATGACCATCTTGCCGTCATAGGTGAAGCCCACCCACGAGCGCGACGTGTTCTCGCCGACGACCACACCTTCCTTTATTGTAAGGCCGCGCGGTCTGTAGTCCTCGGATATCGCGAAGAAGTCACCGTTGACTCCCGCTACCGTGTCAAATCCGTTTGCCATCGCCGCCTTCATTTGGTCGGCAACGTCCATTTTGTTTATTCCGTCAAGACTGTAGTCGTATCCGTCGTTCGTCGAGCCCATATAAAGCGATGCCTTTGCGGGGTCGACGTAGAGTGCGTACACGCGGTAGGGAAGCCCCTGCTCGTCAAGATAGAGCCGCTCGACGTATTTGATGCCGTCGTAAAACTCCTCGGCCTTTTCACTATCAAGCTTCCATTTCGGTATCATACCCTCAAACGTGTATGCGATGATCTCGCCGTCTTCGGCAATGTTAAGCGAGATCGAATCGCCCCTTGAGGTCGCCTCGAATCTGTCGGTGAATGAATTTGCACACGCGGTAAGCGTTTTTGCATAGGCGTTGTCGATGGCGATGATCGGTCTGCCGTTTTCCTCGACCGCGCTTATTTTAAACAGATGCTCGCCGAGAGTGGGATCGGCTTTTCCGTGCGTTCCCGAAGCACCGAGGCAAATGACCGCCTTTTCGCTTCCGTCAAGCTCGGAAAAGGTCTTTATCGTAGGGATATAGCCGTTATAGCTCGCAAGAGATCGCACAAGGATGTTCGCGGCATCAAGATTCTTGGAAGCCGAAACGGCGATCGTATAATCCTCTATCGGCGCACCGTTGAGAGTGACCGAGCTGTATTGATACTTGGCACGGTAAATGAAGCTGTCTCCGACCGTGAGTACCGGCGATTCTTCACCGCCTTCACCGTCATATCCCATCATATCGATGCAGAATTTTTTTACTGCCTTCTCTGTGGCTTCGGGTGTGCCGCCGCAGATGACAATTACGTTCTCGCTTATGATGCTGTAGCCGTAGTCGTCCATCTTTAAGAGCTTTTTGAACTCTACCGACTCGGGTCTGTTCGTATCACCTATGAGTATCTCGTATTCGTAGGGAACGATGCCCGTGCTCTTTTTGTGCCAGTCGTCCGAAAATGAGGGCGTGGTGCCGTACGAATGCTTTATAGCATCGGAAAGAAAGTTCATTGATGCGATTATATTCTCGTCATCACTCGCTTTCTCTGCACGGACTATGTAATAGTCCCCGCTAAGCGAAAATGTTTGCTCTTTGGGCTCCTCCACGCAAGAAGAGAAGGAAAAGATGAAAGTAAGTACTAATAACAAGGATAAAAACCGTTTCATAGCGTACCTCCGTAGCATTATAAGAAAATAATAGCACAATCGCGAGCAGTTTTCAACAAAAATCTTCCTTATTTATTATATATAAATATAACAAAAAATCATTTTTAATATTAAATGCAGTTTAATATTACAGTGAAGTTACAGATGAATAAAACCACTTGCAAAAGGAAAGCGGGTATTGTATGATATACTCACAGGAGAAAAACTCGTACTATGATACGGTTGCGCACGGACGGCGATAACTTTCCGTGACAGCTAAGCGGAGAGTTGCCGAGATCGACGCCCGCAAACAGCCGAGGATGGTACGAAGAGCTT
>JAZNZQ010000035.1:0-3856 GCA_045595035.1 Eubacteriales bacterium
CTTTGCGATCGAAAGAAGCTCGACCATAAGTGCCCTGTCGATACCTGTAAAAGAGCCGCCGAAAAAGGCGATCTCGACCTCGCTTGACCTTTGATCTATCGTTGCAAGAGCTCTCCCTATCTCATGATCTACCGAATCCGCCTCAAAGCTTCTCTTTCCCGAGATAGAGCGCTGATTACAGAAAACGCAGTCGTTCGGACACCCAAGATGGGGTATGAATATGGGTATATTTATATGTCTTTTTTCGCTCTTTGCACTCATTTTCACACCTCCGATTAAACAAATGCAGGGCAGATGCATATCTGCCCTATTTTTTATTCTCCGAAAAGCTCAAGCGCTTCCTTTGCGGCATTCTGCTCCGCTTCACGCTTGGTCTTTCCTACACCGTGACCGATAACGTTGCTGTTGAGCCGCGCCTCGACCGTAAAAGTCTTCATGTGGTCGGGACCGCTCTCTGATACGGTCACGTACTCAAGACGCTCACCGTCCGCCTGTTGAATTATCTGCTGGAGCGCGGTCTTGTAGTCCTCGCTCTTTTTGTCCTGATAGGAAGCTACCTCACGAATGATATGAGGCATAAGGAAAGCGCTGACGTTCTTCTTTCCGTCGGCTCCGCTGTCTATGTATATTGCCGCAAGAAGTGCCTCAAAGGCATCCGCAAGTATGGATTTTCTCTCGCGTCCGTTGCTCTTCTCCTCGCCGTGACCGAGAAGCAGATAATTGCCAAGACCTATCTCGGTTGCAAATTTGCTGAGCGCCTTCTCGCACACAACATCGGCGCGCATTCTTGTGAGGTTGCCCTCGGGCCAATCGGGGAAGGTCATAAAAAGGTATTCGCTTACGATTATCGAAAGCACCGAATCGCCCAAAAACTCAAGGCGTTCATTGCACTCGCATCTGAGCTTTTTGACCTTGAGCTCGTTTGAATACGACGAGTGTGTAAGCGCCGTTACAAGCAGTTCCTTATCCTTAAACGTATGTCCTATCTTTTCCTCAAGCGAGATAGGATCAAGCGGTAGATTCAACATTTCCATTTTCTTTTCACTCTTTATTCTCTTGTGTTTTTTCTTCTCTTAACTTTTGTGTTGCTTTTGCAATTTCATATATAACGCCCGTATTTGCATAGGATATCGCCTGACGGACGGCATTTTTTATTGCCTTTGCATCGGATGAGCCGTGCGCCTTTATGACGGGTCTTGATATACCGAGGAAGGGCGCACCGCCGTATTCGGACGCGTCAAAGCGTTTTTTCATAGTCTTTATTCCGTCGCGAAGCACGAGTGCCGTGAGCTTGGTTATCTGATTCTTTAAGAATACGTCCTTGACCGCGCCCATCATCATCTTGCCCATTCCCTCGCTGTGCTTAAGAACAACGTTGCCGGTAAATCCGTCACAAACGAGCACGTCGCATCCGCCCGTCGCTATCATATTGCCCTCGATATTTCCGACAAAATTAAGCTCGGACGACGAGAGCCGCTTATAGGTCTCGATCTGAAGCGCCGTTCCCTTGCAGTCCTCGGTGCCGTTGTTGAGAAGCCCTATTCTCGGGATTTCAATACCGTGCACCTTGTTCATATATATGGAGCCCATAAAGGCAAACTGCTCGAGATGTTCTTCCTTAACGGTGACGTTTGCACCCGAATCGACAAGCAGTACGGGATTTGCAAAAGGAAGGATGCTGGCAAGCGCGGCGCGCTGTATTCCTTTTATTTTGCGTACTATAAGAGTCGCGCCCGTAAAGAGAGCGCCCGTGTTGCCCGCACTTACAAGAGCGTCCCCATTCCCCTCAGCAAGAAGCTTAAGAGCAACGCCCATAGAAGAGCCGCTTTTTGCACGCACGACGGAAAGCGGATCGTCATCCATTGCGATCACCTCATCGGTATGCACTATCTCGAATCGTCTCAGGTCATATCCGTTTTCTTCGGCAAGCTCGTTTATTATATTTTCGTTTCCGACAAGAATGAAGTTCGCGCTGTACTCGGCATCTGCCAGCATAACGCCCTTCAGTATTTCGGCGGGGGCCTTGTCCCCTCCCATTACATCAACAATGATCCTCAACTTGAATACCCTCTCAAAAATAGGAGCTTATATCAGTTTTTTTATTTCTTCCGTGACCTCGAGCGAGCGTGCGGCAAGCGCATCGTTTCTCGCGGTCTTTCCACCCTTGACTCTCTTTTCAAGCGGCTCGATTATACCGAAATTCGCATTCATAGGTTGGAAGGATGAGTTTCCTCCGCGCGACACGTAATCTCCCATGGCACCGAGCATCGTCTTTCGCGGGAAGACGAACGCATCCTCGCCCTTTGCCCGTCTTGCGGCGTTTATTCCCGCAACGAAGCCCGAGCCGGCAGACTCAATGTATCCCTCGACACCGGTCATCTGTCCCGCAAAAAACACGTTGGGACGCGATCTCATGGCGTACGTGGCATCAAGCAGCTCGGGACAATTGATATACGTATTTCTGTGCATTACGCCGTAACGCAAAAATTCGGCATTTTCAAGTCCGGGTATCATTCTGAATACCCTTCTCTGCTCCTCAAAGGTTAGGTGGGTCTGAAATCCGACGATGTTGTACATGGTCTTTTCTGCGTTGTCCTGGCGAAGCTGTACGACCGCAAAATACTCCTTACCCGTCCTCGGGTCGGTAAGTCCTACCGGCTTCATCGGGCCGTATCTGAGCGTGTCGTATCCGCGTTTTGCCATTACCTCAACAGGCATACATCCCTCAAAGACCGTAAGATCCTTTTGCTCGGCGCGGTCAAAATCCTTAAGCTCGGCTTCCTTTGCCGAAATGAGCGCCCCGTAAAAGGCATCGTACTCCTCGCGGTCCATCGGACAGTTTATGTAATCTGCATCGCCCTTGTCGTAGCGCGATGCAAAAAACGCCTTATTCATATCTATGCTCGAAAAATCGACTATAGGCGCGGCGGCATCAAAAAAGTGAAGCTTGCCGCATCCGAGCGTCTTTTCGATATATTCCGCAAATCGGTCCGAGGTGAGAGGACCTGTCGCAACGACGGTTATCTCTGTATCCTCAATATCTGTAACCTCTTCGCAGATCACTTCTATATTTTCGTGATTTTTTATCTTGTTTGTAACGTACTCGGAGAATGAATTTCTATCTACCGCAAGCGCCGAGCCGGCAGGAACACGGGATGCATACGCCGCCTCCATTATAAGCGAGCCCATGCGTGAAAGCTCCTCCTTGAGAAGCCCCACGGCATTGTATATCCTGTCCGAGCGAAGCGAATTAGAGCAAACAAGCTCCGCGAAATTCTCGCTGTGGTGCGCGGGAGTGTATTTTATCGGCTTCATCTCGTAAAGCTTGACGTGTACACCGCGTTCTGCCGCCTGATAAGCCGCCTCACATCCCGCCAACCCTGCTCCGTATACTTTTATCTCTTTCATTATGATTATTCCTTATCGTTTTCTGCTTCGCGCTTGTATGAGCAATTTTTGTCTATACAAACAAGCAGATTCTTGCCCTTCTTGCGAACGAGCATCTTGCCGCACTCGGGGCACTTCTCGGACGTAGGCATATCCCACGAAGAGAAGGAGCATTCGGGATATTTCTCGCAGCTGTAGAAAACGGTCTTGTTTCTGCCGTGCTTCACAACAAGCTTAGATCCGCACTCGGGACAAGCAACGCCAAGCTCCTTTACCTTTTGCTTTGTAAACTTACATTCGGGGAAACGGCTGCATGCATAGAAGCTTCCGAATCTTCCGTTACGAAGGACCATATCGGATCCGCACTTCTCACACTTGAAATCTGCGATCTCGGGTTCTTTTTCGGTGCTTGTCTTCTCGGTTGCTTTTGTATTCTCGACAAGCGGCTTTGTATTCTTGCACTCGGGAT
>JAZNZQ010000036.1:0-3755 GCA_045595035.1 Eubacteriales bacterium
GGTGTTAATTAACCCTAATTTCTCAGAAATATTTAAATTTTTAGTTTCTTCAATAATGGTATCATCGAAACAGCCATTTAGAATTTTTTCTGTATCAAAAACATCCTTAAGCTTTTTGAAGGCGGAATAATAACTTGAAAAATCCTGCCCAATAGAAGGGGATTGAATATATTGTTCAATCAAAGAAGCATCAATTATGAGGCTTTTCTTCTCATAAAGGCACATTATTCTTGATAAATCCTCCCAGCCACGTGCGGTAACAAATTTTTTACCTGCAGGTGTGTTTTCAATTGAATAGAAACAATTCTTTTTGATATCTAAAAAAGGAGGTAAAAAATATGTGCGATGAATGTTTATCTTTCATCTGTCCGGGAAACTGTCCCGAAAGCGATGAATACAGCGCCGAGCTTGGTGCGCGCACTCTGAGTTGCTCTTTGTGCTCTTCTCCGATATATTCAGATGAAGAATATATCTGCACAACCAGGGAGGTCCTTTGCCGCGAGTGCGTTGATGATTTTGACGTTTCAGACATATTGGAGGTTTCGGACACAGCCGACGTATTCGAGCTGCTCGCCGCCTTCGGTTTAAAAATAAAGAAAGCTTAGCGAACATTTGTTTTGAGATGGGAGGAATGAAGATGACAGAAGGAATAGTGCGCGCCATGCCAATACGCGCGTCGGCATCAAATACAAAAGGAAAGCTTGAGACGGTACGCTCTTATCTTGAGAGTTATCTCATATTTTCGAAGATGCTCGACATGCGCAGTTGCGAAGAAAAAGAGGTATCGGGAAAGGAAGCCGACACAAAAAAGGCGGCCATCGCATACGAGATAGTTTGCATAAAGGCGCGAATGCGGGAGATAGAGGATTTTATCGATAACCTTTCGACGAGCACCAGATGGAGCGAATGTAAAATATTTCTCAGGTATCATTACGTGCTCGGTTTTACGGTTGAGGAATGCTCCGAAAAAATGTATGTCAGCCGTTCTACCGCATATCGGCTCAAAAAGCAGGCACTTCGTATCGCATCCGAGCAGCTTTGCTCATAACAAAAAACGAAAAACAGAGGTTGTCGCACTTTCGGTGCGACAGCCCCTTGTTTTTTGTTGTCATTTAAGGAAGATATGCTCGGGGATACCGTCCTTGTATGCGGGATAGACTTCGCCCGCGATAAGGGGGAGAAGATATTCAATACATTCGTCGGTAACGTTGTTGCCGCGCTCATTGATGAACTTTTGATCAACGCTCTTGACCTTATTTGCTATCTCGGAAATATCCGAAAAACCGATCTCAGTCACGTAGGGCTTTGTGGAGATGCGGTCGATGGTCATCATGCATCTGGTCTCACCCTCGGATGCACGAAGGACCGCTGTACGGCCTACGCGAACAGATTCTTCAAGGTCGGTCCTTGAGGCCACGTGTGATGCACATCTTTGACAGATGTTCAGTTCAACAGAACGAACCTTACATCCAAGACGCTCCTTTACGGCAAGCTCAAGTGCTTTGCCCGTACCCGAAAGCTGTACGTGTCCGAATGCATCAAGTCCGCCGTTCTTGGATACGCCCTGGCAGACGTAGGTTCCGTCGGCAAAACGAATGCCCTCGGAAACAGCTACGACAACGTTGGGATGGTCATCAAGTGCCGCCTGCACGTCCTCGAAAAATCCCTCGAGGTCAAATGCACGCTCGGGAAGATATACGAGATCGGGAGCCCTACCGTTGACAAGACGTCCGAGTGCCGCAGAAGCTGTAAGCCAACCCGCGTCACGTCCCATTATCTCAACGATAGTGACCGCTTTTTTTGTATATACCGCGCAGTCACGGAGTATCTCCTGCATTGTAACGGAAAGATACTTAGCCGCAGAGCCAAATCCCGGGGTGTGGTCCGTAACAACAAGATCGTTGTCGATGGTCTTCGGAACGCCGATGATACGCATTTCGTATTCGTGTCCCGATGTGTACTCACTGAGCTTTGCAACGGTATCCATGGAATCGTTGCCGCCGATGTAAAAGAAGTAACGGATATCGTACTTCTTAAAGATCGCGATCAGCTTCTCATAGGTCGCATCATCCTCGCCCTTTTTGGGGAGTTTGAGGCGGCAAGAGCCGAGTGCTGCCGCGGGGGTATGCTCGAGAGTCTTGATCTTCTCCTCAGAATCAAAAAACTCGGACAGGTCGATAAGGTCTTCGCGAAGAAGACCCTCGACACCGTTAAACATACCGTAAAGCTTACCTATCGCACCGTCATGCACGTTCTCCTTAACACCGCGAATGACGCCTGCAAGTGTTGCGTTGATAGCCGCAGTAGGTCCACCCGACTGTCCGACTATCGCATTTCCGATAAGTTTTTTCATGGTCTATTCTCTTTTCCTTTATATTCTAACCCTGCCAAATTGCAGAATTATTTGAAATATTTTACCGCGGATTCAAACATCTTCATATCAAACTCGCCGAGAACATTTTTGTAAAGACCGTTTCCGATACGCTCAGAGTGGCCCATCTTACCGAACACTCTGCCGTCGGGAGAGGTAATACCCTCAATCGCAAACACCGAATCATTGGGATTATAGCGAATGTCGCTTGTAGCGTTGCCGTCAAGGTCAACGTACTGAGTTGCGATCTGTCCGTTTGCCGCAAGCTGTCGTACAAGTTCATCGGAAGCAAGGAATCTTCCCTCGCCGTGAGAGATAGCGACGGTATAAACGTCACCGACCTCTGTCGCCGCAAGCCACGGGGACTTGTTGGAGGCGATCCTTGTGCGAACAAGCTTAGACTGGTGTCTTGCTATAGTATTGAATGTAAGTGTCGGACAATTTTCATCCGTGTCGATTATCTTGCCGTAAGGAACGAGTCCGAGTTTGATAAGCGCCTGGAAGCCATTACAGATACCGCACATAAGTCCGTCGCGGTTTCCGAGAAGGTCATGTACGCCTTCCTTGATAGCGGCGTTCTTAAAGAATGCAAGGATGAACTTACCAGATCCGTCGGGTTCGTCACCGCCCGAGAATCCGCCGGGAACGAATACCATCTGAGAGTTCTTGAGTTCTTCTGCAAACGCATCAACGCTTCTCTTGATGCCGTCGCTTGTGAGATTGTTGATAACGAATATCTTTGCCTCGGCGCCCGCATCGCGCATTACCTTAGCAGAGTCAAATTCGCAGTTCGTTCCGGGGAATACGGGAATGAGCACCTTGGGACGTGCGACCTTGATTGCGGGAGCCGACGTGCTCTTTCCGTTATAAGAGAAGTTCTCATACTTGGCAACATCGGGTGTTTCCTTGGTAGCAAATACCCCCTCGAGCTTACCCTCGTAGAGCTTATCAAGGCAGCACATACAAGCCGATTCTTCGCCGTATGTAAGCTTGCCGTCATCTGTAAAGATACCTATGCACTCGCCGCCAAAGTCAGAGTCGACCTCAAGAAGGAATGCGCCGTATTTGTATGCAAAGAGGTCGTTTACGGGGATCGTTGTGTCAAACTTGAATCCGAGTCCGTTACCGATACACATCTTGTACACCGCCTCAGCGATACCGCCGAGTGTGGGTGTGTATGCCGAATAAACCTTGCCGGCTCTCATAAGAGCGGTTACCTTGCCGAAGGTTTCTATAAGCGAGTCCGCCTTGGGAAGGTGATCGTCGCCGTATTCGGGTGCGACAACTATAAGCTTATGTCCTGCCGCCTTTGCATCGTTGGTAATTACCTCGTCGGTCTTACCTGTTGTAACCGCGAAGGAAACAAGTGTGGGAGGAACGTCGA
>JAZNZQ010000037.1:0-4831 GCA_045595035.1 Eubacteriales bacterium
CTATTGTATTATACCACTGTTCCGTGCGTTTGTCAATAATTAATATAAAAAATCACACTATTTTGGGGATTGTCATTGATTAGTAACAATACCGTTATTAAGCAACAGGGCCAAGCGGGACAGATGACGTACCCGTGTCAAAGTCGAAGGCGGCTATATATTTTTTAATTCGCACAAGATCCTTACCGTCGATAAAGCCGTCCCCCGTTGCATCGGCACCGGATCCCACGGATACAGACGATACACCCGTATCGAAATCAAAAGCGGATATATACTTCTTGAGTCTGACAAGGTCCTTACCGTCAACAACGCCGTCATTGTTAACGTCTCCATATCCGGACTCTGTCTGCTCAAGCTTGGGAAGCTCATAATATACGGTATAATTCGCCTTCACGCCATCATCAAAATTAGGGCTGTTGTTCAGCTCGCAAACTATTCTCTCTCCGTCAAAACGCATACCGTATATGTAAAAATATTCGCCGAAGCTATGCTCGGGTTCAAACACTTTTTGTGTGGTCTTCATGTCCACATCAAAGCTGTAGACCGCATCACTGAGGTTAAAATAGAGTGTCTTTCCGTCGGTTGCAAGACGCGCGTAATTGTTTCTCCATACCGACGTGGGTCCTGCGCGCCATTTATGTGTTACGTCCGCGAGCACAGTGCCGTCATAAGTTTTTAGCTTTTGCTCTGCGGTATCAATATAATATACTTCTCCGTCAAGAAGAACAAATGCAGTTGAAGAATTGTTCCAAAAATATCCGTCATACCTTGTATCATCGGGGGCCGTATCGTAATCGTTTGCCGTATGCGACTGCAAAAAATTTTGTGTCGAGCACATAAAATAACTGTGATACACACGGCCCGACGTATCCCACGTCGGGTCATCCCATGTCACGTCAACGTGATACGTCTCTCCGTCTATGGTGACGATATTCCACGCATGGGAAAGCGCGGACGATGAACAAAGGTAAGAATCTATACCTACCTTATCGAGCAGATACAAATATGCTTCTGCATATCCTTGACATACGGCCACTCCGTTTACAAGCGCTCCGTATGAGGTATATGAAATATCGGGGATCGTTCCGGCATTATAATTCGCCTTATCATATTCGCATACAAGTGCGAGACGGTCATGCAAAAGAAGAGCTTTTGTAAGATCACTTAAGGAGCTGTTGTTTTTTATATCAGAAACAAGCTCTTCGGCAGCCGCCTCAAACTTAGCAAGCATCTCGGAATATTCATCTATAGAATAGATGTAATTGACATATACACTTACGTACGTATCCTCCATATATCCGAGTGAAAAATTCAATACATGAAAAGCTTCGGGAATGGTATCATAAATAATATCTCTTATTGCGGCACTATTATTATCCATCCTTTTTATATTAAAGGAAGCGATGTCTATCTCCTTTACGCATTTTTTCAATTGCTCGCGCAAATGATCGGTGAGCGCATCAATGTCAACGGTATCGTCTAACGACTCCCGCGGGTCTTGAGAAGAGAGATATCTCTCTTCATATAAGAGTTCTGTCCTTTCTTCTTGCGCAAAAGCCGATATTGTAAAAACACATACAAACAGCATTATAGCAAGCGCGATCCATGTTTTTTTCATTTTTTAACTCCTTTCAGGTCCAAGTGTTATATCCGATCCTCCGGTTTCATAGTCATATGCAGCAAGATATTTCTTAAGTCTTACCAGGTCTTTTCCGTCCGTCTCGCCGTCTCCGGTCGCATCCGCACCAAAAGATATCTCGACCGAGGAGGTTTCGGTATCATAATCATACTCGGCTAAAAACTTTTTAAGTCTTACCAGATCTTTGTTGTCAACGATACCGTCACCTGTCGCATCACCGTAAACCGTGTTTTCGGGTGTCTCAGGTACCGGCTCCTTGAGAGCGACGTTTACAAGAAATTCACAGGTAAGATCCATATACTTTACAAGAACGACCGCCTCACCCGCAGATGTCAGATCATATTCCAGCTCATATCCGTCCGAGATCACGTCAGTCTCTGCATTATCATATACAAGCTTTATTTCAAGTCCCGTAGTGTCAAGAGTATCGCCTACGTAATACTCGGTTTTATCGGGCAGTCTTTCAATCACAGCTTCAACGGCAGTTCTCTCGCGCCAGTTGGCGATTACCGTATACGATATATCAACATCAAGCTCATCTGTCAAAAGCTCATCAATAAGAATGACTTCGCCCCGGACAAATTTCTTCTTCACATTTTCGGTTAAGACAAGCTCTTCCGTTGTACACCAACCGGCATCCTCCGATAACCATTTTCCGTCTGTATCACGCTTCAAGCTCCATCCGTCAAAGGTCATTTTTTCAAGAACAAGCTCAGATTGAGGAAAAACGAACATATCCCCGAATGAATGCTTCAACGGTTCCATTTCACCGACAGCGCCCGCCCCGTCAAAGGAGAATATATAAACAGGAGGAGTCAGATCACGCCAATACGCATACACGGTCATAGCCATGTCTCCCGAAGATATGGCGGGACAAATCTGCTCGGCGCTGTACGATTTCCCCGCCAAGAACAGTTCGCCACTCGCATCAAAAGAGCTCTTCCATCCGATAAACTCATATCCGTCACGGAAAAGTCCGAAATCCTCGGCAGATGGAAGCGTGTACGAAAGTGCACCGTGCTTCATTGTAGACATATATGCATCTCCGTCGGGATAAAGCAATATTGAATCAAGATCAACGTAAAACCCGACCGGCTCCGCATACACCTCGTCTGCAGAAGGATATGCGATCGCGCACCATCCGTCATGGCCGTTGTACGACGTCTTTCCCCATATGTAGCCGCCCGACTCGAGCGTTTCTGTGATCCTTATCTCAATTCCGTCCGGCATTCCTATAAGGACCGAGGATGAAAGTGTCGGTTCAGCACGAAGACGAAGGCCGAGACCGTCGGTAGTCAGCTTGTAACGCTCCGTTTCGGGAATATCTCCACCGCCCGCTCCAAAAGTAAGAGTTAATGTAGGGGCGTCGGTGCCCGAGCCGTCAAGCGTGTTCCCTTCATAATGATTCACGTATAAAAACTTACTTTTAAGCTCCGAAAATGTCATCACACCGTCCCAATCTATCTTGCACGGCCCTTTGCGATTGCAGTCGGTATAATATATATGTGTGTCCGTAACTCTATATACAAAAATACTGTGGTCATAACTTGATTCGGCTATTCCATTGCCGTTAGAATCTATGCGAATAACATCTCCTGCGTATATCTGACGTGTCGAATCATAATAAACAGGCCATTCCTTCGCATAACTGCCAAAGATCTCGTATGCAATAAGAAAGGCGTATCCCATACACTGCCACGCGAGAGCTCGCCCCGAAAGCATGAACGTGCCGCAATTGGCGCTCCATGAATGAGAGCCGCAGCTTGATCCTCCCGCAAGCGATGAACCGGCAAGAGGACCTTCGGTGACAGTTCCGTTTTTATTCGACCAGTATGTATCATCGGGGTACTTTATCTTGAGTTCTTCAATTATCACCGCAAATTCGCTCTCATTGAGTGGTTCTTCTGCACTCACCCCAAAAGGAAATGAGAAAAAAAGCATGATAGTGCACAAAAAAAGAGAAATTGCCTTTTTATAGAAATGCATTTTAATGTCCTTTTCGTCATAAATCCTTATTTTTCGTCTTTAAATTTATTTTACCATTAAATCCAGCCCAAGTCAACAGGATAAAAAAAGTAATTACCACCTAACAACAGAGATCTTTTTTTAATATTGATTTAATCAATAATAAATGTTATAATCATACTATACTGAAAACGAGGTGATACAATGAAACTTTTGTTTAAGCAACGTTTCTTTTCTTGGTTTGACAGCTACGATATATACGACGAGTCAGGAAACACGCTTTTTGAAGTAAAAGGACAGCTCTCCTGGGGGCATTGTCTTAAGATATTTGACGCGATCGGCAAAGAGGTCGGAACAGTGCAGGAAAGGATCTTTACTTTTTTGCCCAAATTTGAGATATATCTCGGGGACGATTACGTCGGATGCATAAGCAAGGAGTTTTCCCTGTTCAGACCTAAATTTAACATCGACTACAACGGTTGGCATATCGAGGGCGACTGGTTTGAATGGGATTACGAGATTCAAAACTCAAGCGGACACACTATCGCAACCGTATCTAAGGAGCTTTTCAACTGGACCGATACATACGTAATAGACGTAAATGATCCGAATGATGCAATTTGCGCGCTTATGCTTGTACTTGCAATCGATGCCGAAAAATGCTCCCGAAATTAAATAAACTGTCCCAATTCGTTTTTATGTTCCCGGACTGTGATAATATGCTCGATAAATAACAATTCAACAGAGGAAGAATAAGTATGAAAAGAATATCAAAGCAATATATTATTTTGTTCTTATCTATTATTTTCCCCTTACTGTACATTTTTATGTATGTTCCGATTTGGAATGGAAAAGAACTTTCGCTCGCAAATGGAGTATTGGCTACTATTCTCTTCGTGTCTCAATGTATATCTCTTGTGCTGGCTATCCTGCAATTATTGTATGTTAAGTTGAGAAATACCGATAGTTGTTTGTTGGCATTGGTGTTCGGTTTCTTTTTTGTCAGTTCACTTTTGCTTACATGCTTCGTTGGATTCATCTTTATTTTGGAGTTGTTCGGTATTCCGTGGTTTCCTGCTCAACGCTAAAACTAATTCCAAAATAATGTCCATATCGCCTTGTAGTTTATAGGAACACAAAAAGCAATAAGGAGAATAAAAAAAATCCGCCGAGGATGACCATTTGGTCACTCTCGGCGGTGTTATTACACCTCTATTTTTCGGATAC
>JAZNZQ010000038.1:0-12060 GCA_045595035.1 Eubacteriales bacterium
TGCGTGCAAGTGCTTTTTATCATTTACAGATTTATAAGCAGGATCCAGGCAAGGCCGTAATAGCTGATTACCGCCACAAGGTCGTTTATCGTCGTGATGAGCGGTCCCGAGGCGACAGCCGGGTCGATGCCGAGTCGGTATAGGCATATAGGAATTGCTGCCCCTGTAAGTCCGGACACTGCCATTGCAAAGCACATTGCAAGTCCGACGCATCCCGCGGCACTTAAAACAAATGCCGTGCCGTATGATGCAAATATTAAAAGATAGCAGCTTACGATAGCAAAGGATATCGCACCGAGAACGATTCCGTTAAGAAGCGCCACTCGTATCTCCTTGAATATCGTGATAAGCTGATGCTTTGCCGAGTTGTCTTCATCGTTGCCGAGCGCTCTTACGGTAACGGCAAGCGACTGTGTTCCGACGTTGCCCGCCATACCGAGAATCAGTGATTGGAATGATACTATCATCGGCAGAGCATCGACGACTCCCTCGAACAATCCGACAACGGCCGACACCGCAAGTCCCATAAATAAAAGCGCGATAAGCCACGGAACTCGCTTTTTCATGCTTGCGAAAAGCGTTTCGTCGGGCTCTTGCTCACCTGTCATAGCGGCAAGCTTTGCATAGTCCTCGCTGAGCTCCTCATCGACAAGCTCGACGATGTCGGTCGAAGTGATAACACCGAGAATGGCGTTGCTTTGCGATGAGAGCACGGGGATCAAATTCTCGGAATACGTGCGAAGGTGCTCGATGTTCTCTGATACCGAATCCTTATCGTAAACAAATGGAAAATTCGTGTAGATCAGACTTTCAAGCTCTACGTTGCTTCTTGCAACGATAAGATCCTTTAGGTCGATCACCCCGTAAAAGGAGCCGTTCTCATCGACTGCAAAGATCGTATATATATTGTCGTTTTCAGCGGCCTCGCTTACCAAGGTCTTCATGGTTTCTTTTATACTTTGATCCCGTCTTACCGTGATGAAATTCGTGCTCATCCTGCTTCCGAATTCATCATCGTCATACGAATCGATAAGCTCAATGTCCTCCTTGACCTCCGTGTCCTCTACAAGATCAAGTATCTCGCTTCTGGTTTCTTCGTCAAGCTCTTCAAGAGCTTCTGCCGCATCGTCGGCGTCCATTTGCTCAATGATATCCGCCGCGTCATCTGCGTCGATCTCGGAAAGATATTCTCCCGCATCATCAAGGAAGGGAACGACCTCGGATATGGCCTCGCTTCCAAGGATGTCAAAAAGGCCGTCTCTCTCCTCGGGGGTGAGCTCCTCAAATACGCCCGCAATATCGTTTTCGTGGTATTCTTCAAGCTGTAGCTTTATTTCTTCTTTGTTAAGTCCGCTTCGGATGATGGCAAGGATCTGTGCGCCGTAATCTCTTTTAGCGGAGGATAATTCAACTCTTTCTTCCATAATATCCTCCTTTGTGTTATTATTGCCTTATTTTAACACGTTTTTGCGTGAATTACAAGGGATTTATAAGACAATTATAGCCATTTTTGAATTGGATGAATCCGAAACTTTTTGCGGAATATAGGTTTATGCTTTTTTACCTTTGAAACAAAGAATATTGGTGTATGAATAAGCGTTATTTTTTGCTTTTTTGTGTGAATGACAGAGTGACAAAATAGATTTTCCTTTTTGATTCATTAATTATACTACAACTTTGTAAACATTTCAATCACTTCGCCGGTTCGGATCTGTCGAAGGACCCTAAAAGATGCGCAAAGCACGGAAATGCAGATGCAAAGTTCGGGAAAGCTTTTAGTCACGCCTTCCGCTGGACTCAGAACCCGGTTTTCGCGTAAGTGATACGGGTTTATCGATGATATGACGCGAAAACCCTATCCGATGCCATGCATCGGAGTGGTTCTTCGTCATATAACAAACGATAAAAATAGAGAACGCAGATGCGTTCTCTATTTTTATGGCTGGGATAGCTGGACTCGAACCAGCGAAATGCAAGAGTCAAAGTCTTGTGCCTTAACCAACTTGGCCATATCCCAATATTACCAAAGTATTATATCACAAATGGAACCAATTGTCAACAAAAAATCTTCCCGCGGTGTATATTATTACCTCAAAATAAGTATATTAACTAATGGAAACATAACACTTCGGAGGTAAAAATGAGAGGGGCTTCAAACAATTATTTTGAAGAGATCGCGGCTATGTGTGCTATTCTTGAATCTGCGGCAAAGGGCTTCAACTTGCTGCTTGGCGCTTTTAGCATCAAAAAGCTTCGGGAGACCGAGGAGGAGCTTCAAAGATGTGCAAAGTGCGCTTATGCCAAGAAATGCTCGATCGAGAGCGAGCTGTATTCCGATTTCATCACACCGATAGAGCGCGAGGACATCATAAGCATTATATGCGCCATCGAGCGTGCGGTGCATTCCTTTCTTGACGTTTGCCTCAAAATGAAGATATGGGGCGTCAGCAAAAGCAAGGGCGATGCAATAGAATTTTCGGATCTTGCTCTGAGATGCTCATCGAAAATAAAAAAGCTTTCATACGAGCTTGAAGGATTTCGCAAAAATAAAAGCATACGAACGCATATACGCGATGCCGCGGAGCTTGCACGCAGTCGCGAAGGACTCTACGTAGGAGCTGTGAGTGAGCTTGTAAAGAGCACTTCAAACCGCGACGAGATGCTTGTCTGGAGCGGGATATATTCTTCTCTTGATGAGCTTTGCTACCGTTGCGAATGCATCCTCGATGCCTTCGGTATGGCAATATTAAAAAACATATAGGGGGCGCACTGCGCCCCCTGCTTTTAGTTATCGTGTTTAAGCTCCTTAAGCTCTTCAAGAAATGTCTCAACGTCCTTGAACTCGCGGTATACCGATGCAAAGCGCACGTATGCGACCGCATCGCGCTCCTTTAACTTCTGCATGGCAAGCTCGCCAAGCTCTTTTGTTGTGATCTCTGCGCGAAGCGAATTCTGAAGCTCTGCTTCGATCTCGTTTGCGATATCCTCTGCCTTGACGGGACGCTTCTGACACGCCTTCATGATCCCGCCGAGAAGCTTCGACTTATCGAAGAATTCTTTTGATCCGTCCTTCTTTATAACTATGAGTTGGATCGAGTCGATGATCTCAAAGGTGGTGAATCTCTTTTTACAGGATTTACACTCGCGACGGCGGCGAATACTTGCGAATTCGTCGATGGGGCGGGAGTCTATTACCATGCTGTCAGTATAACCGCAATGTGGACATTTCATAATCGGATTTACATCCTTTCATTAAACTTTATATTATCATATCACAAAAAATGCGGTTTGTAAACATTTTTAGCAAATATTGTGGTCAAGCTTAAAATCTTCCACAATATCTCCGAGAGTGCAGGGAGTTACAGTATTTCTGACGAGCATTTTAAAGAGTGAAAGCGCATCGTCCTTTTTGCAGGCGAATTCGTATATGTTGCGTTCCTCCGGGAGCGCGTTTGCATCAAGCTTGGTTATGGAGATCGAGAAGAACCTGCGGCACAGGTGCTCGTTTTCAGCAAAGAATTCGATAGGAGAGCGTCCGCTGCAGAGCCGATAAATCAGCATGCTGTCCTTGCCTATTCGGCGTATTGCTATCTTTCCTGTGGGAGCGATTCTTGTTTCGAGTACTTTCATTTTTTTACTCCTTTTTATTCTTGTTTCTTGACACTATTTTACCATATTCTGCCGTTTGGTCAAGAAAAAACGCTCGACATAATATACGTAACAAAATGTAATATTATGGTATAAATGTAAAATAATGGAAATAAAGTGCGACAATATGTCGAATTGAGATGTCGATAAAAGGCGAATGGGTAAAAAATATAAGCAAAAAGAAAGAGCGAAAGTTGCTTTGCCCGACGTGATTCGGGCGATATTTCTTGTGATTACGATGAAAAAGCCCGAAAAAGGGATAGGGTATCACAATTTTAAAAAAACTTGGTTTTTTGTAATAGTTGCCGATAGAGCCATATTTTGAGCTTTGAAAAGCTTTAATGTTTGTGATAGAATATTATCAAATAATAAAAAAACAGACAAAAATTTAGAATTGCTTCGTTTTTTGTCTGTTTTTCGGTAAAATGGATCAATATATAATTTTACTGTTTTCTACGAGAATAAAATGAAAGAATGTGATAAAATGAATCGTTTGAAAATGACGTTTTGCGGTATGGGAGCTCGGGCGAGAACGCTGCTTTTGCGGGGACTTCCGATGATAGTTACGTCGCTTTTGTTTGCGGCATCCGATCTGGTGTGCGCGGACGGTACAGCACTATGCTCGCTTATACATACCTTTCCCGAAATGCTTGAGTGTATATTGTTTTCGACCGTGCTTCTTTTCGGAGGGGCAATTATCTCGGATCTTTGCGAAAGATCGTCCTAATCATCACGATGCATCTGCTCAAATATGCTCATCGGGTCGATCACCGTGCCGTCGCGGTCAACGTAGATCCATTTGTACAGGTCTTTTCTTTTTGCTTGGAAACATATTTTTGACGAACAAAGTGCAAGAAAGGACACTTTTTTTGCAAAAAAAAGACCTTGAATTTATATGTGCCGTGTTGTATAATTGGTTCAGAGACGGAAAACGTTTCTTTTTTGGGGGGAGGAAAAAACTATGTTTTCACTTGAAAAACAACGCAAAAGAGTTGACAATATTCGTACGGCAGAGCAGAATAATAAGAAGTATTTCCGCCGTACCAGAATATACAACTATATGCCGGGTCAGGCGACCTATAATCTCGGTGATTATCCCGCGCCCTTTTCAATAGCACCGACCGAGTACGACCACAAGCTCTTAAAGGAGATGGCAGAGAACGGGGTGGAGCTTATCCAGCTTCACGAGGAGTGGAATGATGCTGTGCGTCACCTTGGCGCTGACAAGTTCACCTCCTTTGACCCGAAGGGACTTCACGAATTTGTTGATCTTGCTCATTCATACGGACTCAAGGTCATTCCGTACGTTTCGACCGGTTATTTTCACGAATACGACCCCGATTTTACCGAGGATTTTGTTCGCTCGCACCACTACTGCATCAACGGCATGCACTTCAAGTACATAAAGTGTGACCCCGGTAGTCCCGCTTGGAGAAATTATCTGCTTCCGCGCACGATGGCGATACTTGACGAATACGGTTTTGACGGCATCTACAACGATATGGGCTATGACGGCAAGTCGATGGCACATCGCGCGGCAAGAGAACGCGGCATGAGTCCCGAAGAAGTGCGAGCAATGGAGATCCCCTACGGATGTGAGATAGAGGATCTGCTTGCAACGATATATTCCGAGATACACCGCCGTGGCGGAGTCTACAAGCTTCACGCTGACGGAAGCCACACGCCTCCCGTAAAGGACAAGGTCTACGATTATCTCTGGATTGGCGAGGGCATAAAGATGTCGAAGCCCGGCCTTTGCAAGGAAGCGCCCGACTACGTTGTGCCTTGTCCCGACTACGGCAACTGCGAGAATGATAAATACGAGCATCACTTTGCGCGCTGCATCCCATTTATGCAGTTTCCGCTTCTTACAAAGGGCAGACCGCTTATGGGCAAGCGCATAGACGAGGATATCCCCTACTACGCGCCTCCCGAGGGATGTTTCAGCGAGTTTGAGCTTAACCGCCGCATCAAGGAATACACTGCGGCACACCCCGACGGTCCCTACGTGTACAGTCTCTGGTCGCCCATTCCCGACGATCCGAACAATTTTGACCTTTGGTACAAGTATCTCGCGCTCTACCGCCCGATGGTAAAGGAGAACAGCATCGCATTTATCGAGCTTCGCGAATGTGCCGACTTTGTAACGCCCATTCCCGATGACGTATATGCTTCGATGTTTGTAAATGAGGACAAGTATCTTGTCGTTTCCAACTTCACGGGCGCTGACTATACATTCAAGCTCACCGAAAAATGGCGCGATCGCGTGACAGATACCGTATCCGATACATTTACTGTAAAGGATAATGCGATAATCTTCCTTGTAAAATAAAACCAAAAAAGAAGTACGCACAAGCGTACTTCTTTTTTAATCAAATTTCATAATAATCGTATTCGTATTGTCCTCGGAATACTCTATTTCTTCCGAAATGATGCGGGCAAGTGTGATGATATTTTCGTCGGGATATGCGCTCATAAGCGAGGCGAGCAGTCTCTCGCAAAAAAGGCAAAAGCCAAGATGCGCACGAAGGTCATCGTCGTCGTAGACCTCGGTGCAGTGCCTGTAAATAAAATAGGCAAGTGCGCGCTCGGCCGCTTTTTCTTGAAGCAGGGGAACTGCGGCACCGTTTGAATAGCAGGCAAACATCTCTTTGTGTACCTCGTCAAGATATTCAAGCGAGGCAATCGTTTTTTGCCATTCTGCATCCGAGAGGATGGATGGGAATATGTTAAACTCACGGTATATCGTATCAAGCTTTTTGCCGTATTCCATATCTGAGGAGAGAATGGAAAATATCCGATCTCTTGTGGGTGTGGAATCGTATTCGATCTCATCGAAAAACTCGCCCGTCTCACCTATCTCGATAAGCTTATCATAATCATCCGATGAGAGGATGATGCGCGCCGCTTCCTCGCAAGAAAGCCCGAGCCCGACCTCTTTTCCGTATTTACTGTAGTTATAGAAGCGCGGGTGCTCACGGCAAATATCGCAAAGATGGTCCTCGCCAAGTTCGAGTATTATTCGACAGAGTCCATTTTTATCAAGATGCGGACAACGCTCGTCGGGGCAGAGCTTGAAATGGCCGTCTTCGATGCTGTCGCGTACAACCTTTGCGTACGGATGCGATAACTTCGTATAGAGCTTTGCCGTGTCGGGATCGACGTCTATCTCCCAGCCGATGCAACAAGAGTGCGTGCATCGGTCGGAGATACATTTGAAATCTTTGTAGTATTTCGGAGCAAGGAGCTTCATATATCCATGTCTTCTTTTTGCTCTTCAAGTAGACGAAGACCTGCGATTCCGGTTACGGGGAGAGAGAAGAGTATTGCCTTTGCATCGGTGGCGGGACCAGCACCCGCAAGTATTGCCTTCATTATCTTGCTCTTTTCCTCGGCTGCAGCTACGATGAGGGTCATTTCCTTTTCTTCTGCGATAGAGATGCCAAGAAATTTGCGCGCGTGCTCACTGCCCGTGCCCTTTGCGTGGATGACCGTGCCGCCGCGTGCGCCGACGCTTCTTGCCGCTTCCATGATATCGTCTGTATATCCGCGCTCGGATATTGCAATTATAAGCTCGTGGTTGATCTCCTGTGACATTTCTTTTTCATCTCCTTTTGTTTGCTCGGGTATATCTTCGCCCGAAAGATATTTAAAAAGGTCTTTACCCGCGATGCTTGAAAGCGGGATGGTAAATGCGATTCCCATGCCGGGAAGGTCGATTCCTTTTTTGTATGTGAGGTCGTGCATTACCGCCTTTGCGGTCTCTATGTTGGTTATGGTGAAAATAACATCCTTTTCTGTCTTTTCGATTCCGAGGCAGTCAAGCACATCGCTTGATGCCGTTCCGTTGCCCATGCAGTTGAGGACTATCGGCAGTCCATGCTCATTGTACAGTTCGATGAATTCTTCACCAAGACCTCTTTTTGTTATGGTTACCAAAAATCTTAAATTTTTCACTTTGATGCCTCCTTTTCTTAAAGCTCGATGATGTCGTCGGAAAGCTCATCATCTGCGGGAGCTTCCTTGACCTTTGTGCGGGAGAGCTTGAACTTGTAGATGAGTCCGAGAACTTGTATTGTTATAAGAGGTGTCATTGCAACCATAGCAACAACTCCGAATGCGTCTGCAATAACGTTGCCGCCGAGCGCCTCGCACGCTCCCATTGCAAAGGGAAGAAGGAAGGTTGCGGTCATAGGACCGGATGCAACTCCGCCCGAGTCAAACGCGATGGATGTAAATATCGGCGGTACGAAGAATGTGAGGATAAGTGCGATGGCGTATCCGGGAATAAGGAAATACATTATCGAAATTCCCGTGATAACGCGTGTCATTGCAAGACCGAGTGATATTGCCACACTTATCGACAGGCTGAGTCCCATCACTTTTTGCGGGATGGCACCGTCGGTGATCTCTTCGACCTGCTTATTAAGCACGAATACGGCCGGCTCTGCGGCAACTATAAAGTAACCGATGAGCATACCAAGCGGGATTATTATAAAGTTATAATCGAGGCGTGAGAGCTGTGCACCGAGGTAGTTACCTACCGGCATAAAGCCGACGTTTACTCCCGTGAGGAAGAGAACGAGACCTATGTAAGTATAGAGCACACCGACGACCACCTTGACGGTCTGTCTTTTGTTAAGCTTGAGAAAGAAAAGTCTGAAAAGAAGGAAGCAGAATACAATAGGCGCGAGCGATATTGCAACCTCGGCGAAATATTCGGGGAATCCGTGTGCAAATTCGCTCCAGAGTGCCTTCGAGTCTGCGATATGAGTAAGCTCCGATTCTGCATATGCGCCCTCACCCGGTTTGTAGAGCATACCGAGAATAAGTACGGCAAGGATCGGTCCGATAGAGCAGAGCGCAACGAGACCGAAGGAGTCGTCCTTAGCATTACGGTCACTACGTACGCTTACTACACCGATACCGAGCGCAAGAATAAAGGGAACAGTCATAGGTCCTGTTGTGACTCCGCCCGAGTCGAATGCGATGGAAAGAAAATCATCGGGGACGAAGAAGGAGAGAACGAATACTCCTATGTAGAAAAATAGAAGTATGTGCGCGAGCTTGATCTTAAAGAAGGAACGAAGCACTGCGAGCACGAGAAAGAATCCGACACCTGCCGCGACCGCACCTATAAGCACCGGAGTCGAGACCGATGCGACCTGATCGGCAAGGACCTGCAGGTCGGGCTCGGATATTGTGATGACCGCTCCGATAACAAAGCAAACGATCACAATAAGGGGGATGTTTCTCGTCTGCGTTATCTTCGCGCCGATACGCTCGCCCATTGGGGTCATCGACATCTCGGCGCCGAGCGTGAAAAATGCGTTACCGAGAATAAGAAGTGCTGCTCCGAAAATAAATGCAAGCAGCGAGCCCGCGGGTATCGGTGCTACCGTGAAGGAAAGAATGAAAACGATAAGCACGATAGGCAACACCGACGAGAGTGCTTCTTTAAGTTTGTCTTTTAATACGAGTGTGGGAGAGGACAAAGCTTATACCTCCGTGAAAATATTACTTTATATAGTATATCATAAAATAGGAAGAAAAACAATCTTAAATTGTAAAGAAAAAAGCTACTTCGCCCCCCGACGTCACCCACGAGTGAAAAAACAAAAACCGCAGTCTAAACAACTGCGGCTTTTCTTTTTTGGTGCCGGAAGCGGGGGTCGAACCCGCACGGTATCGCTACCACTGGATTTTGAGTCCAGCACGTCTGCCAATTCCATCATTCCGGCGTGATTATTATTCTAACATAAAAAATGAAAAAAATCAATACCTCCGATAAAAAATATTTTCACGCATACTATTGACAAGCAGCTTTTTTTATGATATCATAACTGTACTAACACAAATAGTACAGATAGGAGGGGCAAAATGAGCTTGATATACGTCGACGTAAAGAGCAGAGAACCGATATATGAGCAGCTTATAGCAAACATAAAGAGCTTGGCGTTCAACGGACTGCTTAGTGCCGACGAGCAGCTTCCGTCGGTGAGGGTACTTTCGCGAGAGCTTGCGATAAACCCGAACACGATCCAAAAGGCATATGCTGAGCTTGAGCGGCAGGGAATAATATATTCGCTTCCGGGCAGAGGCAATTTTATCTCGTCGGACACCGAGGAGATAGCAAGACAGAAGCGTGAAAAGATACTTTCTGAGATCACGACCGATATTAAGAAGGCGAGAGACAGCGGACTTTCCCGCGAAGACATCCTTTCTTGCCTTGATGAGATATGGGGGGATAAAAATGATTGAGATAAAAGGAGTAACGAAAAATTTCGGTGACATCCGTTCTCTTGATGAGGTCAGCGCGACGATAAAGCCCGGCTCAATATTCGGACTTGTCGGTTCAAACGGCTCGGGTAAGTCTACACTTCTTCGCATTATGTGCGGTGTGCTTATGCCCGATGCGGGAGAGGTCTGCTATGACGGAAAAGCAGTTTACGAGAACGTTGATACAAAAAACGACATAATATACTTGTCAGACGAGCAGTTCTTTCTGCCTCACAGCACGATAGACGAGATGGCGGGCGTATACAGATCGGTATACAAGAATTTTGATATGGACAGATACGCAAAGCTCTGTGATATGTTCAAGCTTGACCCGAAAAGAAAGATATCGACCTTCTCAAAGGGAATGAAAAAGCAGGCATCGGTCATCCTTGCGCTGTCCGCTTGCCCGAAATATCTTCTTTGCGACGAGACCTTCGACGGACTTGACCCCGTTATGCGCCAGTTTGTAAAGCGTCTTCTTGCCGAGGACGTTGCTGAGAGGGGACTGACACCGGTCATCGCATCGCACAATCTTCGCGAGCTTGAGGATATATGCGACCACATAGGGCTTTTACACAAGGGAGGTATCCTTTTTGAGAGCGAGATAGATCAGCTCAAGATGGGTATCCACACGGTCCAGGCGGTATTCCCGGAGTACGTTGATGCATCGGTATTTGCACCGCTTAGTGTGGTCAGCATAAAGCGCCGTTCGAGCATGGTCACGCTTGTCGTACGGGGTGAGCGCGATGAGATAGAGGCCTTTTTTGAAAAGCTTGAACCCAAGTTCTTCGAGATAATACCGCTTACTCTCGAGGAGATATTTATAAGTGAAATGGAGGAGAGAGGATATGACTACTCGGGAATTATCGGTGAGTAAAAAATATTTTGCACCAAGCTTCTTTTTGAATACGCTCAAAAAGAGCTGGACCAACTTTCTTCTGTACTTTATAGTGTGTTTCTTTACCTTCCCCGTGCCGCTTATGATCTCGACTCAGTCGAGCTATTACAGACAAAGTCCCACGGTGAAATTCGAATACATAGTCGAGCGCGTGCTCAACATGCTTGAGGATCTTCATGTTGTAAGCATATTTATCGCCGCTGCTATAGCCGTGTTTGCGGGATGTGCTGCTACGAGATATCTCAACTCAAAAACGAGCGCATATTTTTACCACAGTCTGCCGCTTACGCGCGAGTCGCTCTATACGGCAAAGGTGCTCTGCGGTGCGATAAATTACGTTTCGGCAGTTCTTGTTTCTACGCTCATCGGCGGGCTCGTGCTGCTCGGAAGAATAGGCGCATCGCCCGATATAGCTATGGCAGTCCTTTCGATGTTCGGCTACTCGGTGCTCATATTCTTTACGGTATATTTCATAACGGTGTTTGTCGGAATGTTCTGCGGAACGACGGGCGTGCAGTTCGTTATGACCGGAGTCGTGCTCTTTATCGTTCCCGCGACTATGGCTTGCGTGCTCCTTCTTATGGATGAGCATATGGTGTATCTTGATATCAGCTGGTATCTTGAGAATATCATCCTCTACACCTCCCCGATAATTCGCCTCTTCTGGCTGTACGATCTTCCTTTCGGTGTGATCGAGATAATACTTTATGCGATCTCTGCTCTTGTTTTTGCCGTGCTCGCACTTCTTGTGTACCTGCGCCGCGGAAACGAGAATGCGGGAAATCCTATAGTATTCTCCCGTGCCGCGACCTTCTTGAAGTTCCTTATAATGATACCCACGACTATCGCGATGGGTGTGTGGTTTGGCGAGATGGGCGGAGGCCTCTGGCAGATATTCGGATTTATCGCGGGCGCCGTGCTCACGTTTATGCTCATAAACGCGGTGTTTACAAAGAACGCAAGAGCAATATTCAAGGGCGTGCGCGGACTTATCGTCTTCTGCCTTATATTCGGTGTGTGCTTTGTTGCGTTGGTCTTCGACGTATTAAAGTATGACGAGTACATTCCGGGTGACAATCTCGTCTCGCGCGTCAAGATAAGCATAAACAGTGATAATTACGGAACGTACCGCGATAAGGCGATATGGAAGTGCCTTAGGACCGACCTTAAGCGTTATATGAATAACAGGGATTCGGGCTCGCTCGAGTATCCTTATGACAGTATCGGATTCGTTA
>JAZNZQ010000039.1:0-5952 GCA_045595035.1 Eubacteriales bacterium
ATCTCCCCGCCGTAAGCGCCGGCATTCATATAGACCGCGCCTCCGAGTGAGCCGGGGATACCGCAAGCAAATTCAAGTCCTGTAAGCGAATGCTCGAGAGCGATACGGGAGATTTTAGTTATTCCCGCACCGCACTCCGCATATACCGTGTTATCTTTGACCGATATCTCTTTCATTTCGGTCGTGAATATTACTGCGCCCCTGATGCCTGCATCGTTGAAAAGAACGTTACTTCCGTTACCGATAACGTAAAAATCGATCCCGTTAGAAGTCAGGTTATCAAGCAAAAATATAATTGCCTTCTCATTTTTGGGAAACAGTGCGATGTCGCAGGGGCCACCTATCTTAAAGCTTGAATATTCGGACAGAAGCACATCTGTCTTATATTCGATCGAATCCTTTGTTTCGGGTGATGAGTTGTATTCATTTATCGCAGCTTTCAGCTTTTCATAAATATGTTCCATTCGCATCCCCCTTAAAGATCTGTTTAATATAAATATATTATGCAAGAACGAATCTGTGATATATCTTCTTGCCTTTTTTGATTATAACGTCACCGTCAAATGCATCAAGCGAAACGGTTGCACCAAACTCGGTCACCTTTTCATCGTTGAGAGCAACGCCGCCCTGCTGGATAAGACGCTTTGCCTCACCCTTAGAGGGAGCAAGCTTTGCTGTGCAGAGCATATCTACGACGCTGATCTTGCCGTCTGTGAAAGCATCTGCAGAAAGTGTTGTCGTGGGCATATCCTCGGAGATACCGCCGCCTGCAAATACCTGTCTTGCAGTTTCGAGTGCCTTTGTTGCCTCTGCCTCACCGTGAACGAGAGCTGTAAGCTCGTATGCAAGCTTTTCCTTTGCACCGTTGATAGCACTTCCCTCCAGCTTTGCATACTCCTCGATCTCTTCAAGCGACATAAATGTAAGCATCTTCATGCACTTGATAACGTCCGCGTCATCAACGTTTCTCCAATACTGGAAGAACTCGAAGGGAGATGTCTTTGCGGGATCGAGCCAAACAGCACCCTTGGCAGTCTTGCCCATCTTCTTGCCCTCGCTGTTGAGAAGAAGAGTGATGGTCATAGCATAAGCATCCTTACCTGTCTTCTTACGGATAAGCTCGGAGCCGAAGAGCATGTTGGACCACTGGTCGTCACCGCCGAACTGCATATTGCAGCCGTAGTGCTCGCTCAGATAGTAGAAATCGTAGGACTGCATTATCATGTAGTTGAACTCAAGAAAGGAAAGTCCCTTTTCCATTCTCTGCTTGTAGCACTCGGCACGAAGCATATTGTTTACAGAGAAGCAAGCGCCGACATCGCGGAGCATGTCGATATAATTGAGCTTAAGAAGCCAATCGGCGTTGTTGACCATAATTGCTTTGTCATCGCCAAACTCGATAAATCTCTCCATCTGCTTTTTGAAGCAATCGCAGTTGTGCTGAATGGTTTCGGGTGTCATCATAGAACGCATGTCGGTTCTGCCGGAGGGGTCACCGATGTATCCGGTACCGCCGCCGATAAGTACGACCGGCTTGTTGCCCGCCATCTGAAGGCGCTTCATAAGGCAAAGAGCCATAAAGTGACCAACGTGAAGCGAATCGGCTGTCGGGTCAAATCCGATATAGAAACGCGCGCCGCCGTTGTTGATAAGATCTCTTATCTCCTTTTCATCAGTAACCTGCGCGATAAGTCCTCTCGCTTGAAGTTCTTCAAAAATTTTCATAGTTTTTATCTCCTGTTTTTATTTTCTTAAATAGACATATATAGTTAGTATAACATTATTTATATAAAAATGCAAGAAGAAAACAAACAACTTGACTATTATTTTGGTCGGTGATATAATAACTTTATAAAAAATCTTACAAGAGGACATTATGAGTACCGTTTCATATATAAAAGAAGAATTAAATGAACTCAAAAAGATGCCGTTTTTCTACGGCCGTCTCATATGTTTTTCTATTCTGTTCGCGTTGGACGAGCTTACCGTTACGCACTTTGAATCGCCCTATCTGTATTATTTTATAATAGCACTTGCGCTCTTTTTTATTCCGTCGGTCGTTATGCAGGCATTGGCTCTTGATAGAGTCGGTGCAAAACTAAAAATGTCGGCACCGCTGTTTTGGTGGTTGGTGCTTGGAGGCATTGCAATCGTAAACGAGGTCGCGTACGGACTTTTACACAGTGTTACTCCGATCTATCTTGCATCTGTATTCTGTTTTTTTATCCCGGTATTGGCTCTTTGCGGAAAAGAGAAAGGATTTTACAAGCTGTTTTTACTCAGTCTTGCAGGCCCGATGCTTTTTAACATTATTTCCGGACTCGTCCTCTTTCCCATTGAGAGCAATATATATGCGCTTGGAGTCGCCGGCTTTTTCCCCGTTATTTTATTCGGAACCGAATGGGCGGCGAGAAAGCGATGCTTCTTAGCTTCGTTTCTGTTTGTCATTTCCGCCGTTATAAGCATCGTTCTTCTGTATTTTTCATTGTGCAGAACAGGTTTTACGGCTGCACTGCTTGCAATTCCCGCCTTTATTGCTATCGTATCATTTGCCAAGCGCGCCGACAGAAGGAATATAATATATAAAGAAACATCTCTGTCTGCCGTTTCTGTAATTCTTGTACTGCTTCTTATTTTGCTCACCGTGTCTCTGCTCATATATTTTTGCTCAATGCCTACGCTTCCATGGGAAGATTGGATACAAGAGATGCCCGAGACAATGATAGAAAAGTTTGTTTATTCCATAAAGAACAACAATCTTTTCACAAGCCGAAGCGCAATTTGGAAATATACCTTTGATAACGCGTCATTTATCGGAAACGGTCCGTTTTTCTACATGGGAGACGTTGGATATTGGCATGCGCACAACAGCTTTGTGGCGGTTCTCGGTCACTATGGTATAATCCCGTTTATTCTGTATTGCTTCTTCTTCATCTGGGCGTTTGCGACCTCCGTAAAATACTGTTTTAACGGAAAAACCATGCGTTTTCTTCCCTTTATAACCATCTTCACATATTATGTTGCAAGTATGACCGAGGATCTGGCGTGCGTAGTCGTCCCCAGAATGTTTTCTGTTTTGTTTTATTTTGCTTGCGCCATACTGATAAATGAATCTGCAAAAGTTGAAAAGGAGATAATACCATGAGAAGTATTCCGCGTCCCGAGCACCCAAAGCCCCAGTTTGAGAGATCCGATTGGATCAACCTTAACGGAGAATGGGAATTCTCATTCGATGAGAGTCTTTGCGGTAAAGAAAAAGGCTACGAAAAAAGACATTTTGAAGGCAAAATAACAGTTCCCTTCTGCCCCGAGAGCAGTCTTTCGGGAATTGGAAACACTGACTTTCACAATGCTGTCTGGTACAGACGTGATATCGTGATCCCCAATGAATGGGAAGGCAAGCGCGTCATTTTGCACTTTGGTGCTTGTGATTATTTCACCGAGGTGTTTGTAAACGGAAGCTCTGTCGGAACACACAAGGGAGGCTATTCCTCGTTCTCGTTTGACATAACCGAAGCTCTCTCGGATAAGGATAATTACATCACAGTCTATGCAAAGGATGACACGCGTGATCCGCTTCAGCCGAGCGGTAAGCAGTCGATGCTTTTAGGTTCGCACGGATGCTCTTATACAAGAACGACAGGCATCTGGCAGACGGTATGGCTCGAAGCTGTTGGTAATACATATCTGAAAAAAGCAAAATATTATACTAACACGGACACATGTGAGATATCGATACATGCTTTCGTTCAAGGTAACACAGAGGGGACTGCTCTTCGCGCGACCGTCTACTACGAGGGAAAAAAGGTCGGCTCTGCGCTCACAGAGCTTTCGGGAAATCATACAGTTCTTGATATCGCACTTTCCGAAAAGCATCTTTGGGACATCGGCAAAGGGTGTTTGTACGACATCATCTTCGAAACGGCCTCAGATGGTAAAATTATAGATACAGTAAAAAGCTATTTCGGACTTCGCACCGTCGAATTCAAGGGAAATAAGTTCTGCCTTAACGGACGCTCGGTCTTTGGCAGATGGGTCCTTGACCAGGGATTCTATCCCGACGGAATATACACCGCACCGACCGACGATGCGCTCAAAAATGATATAGTTTATTCAGTACAGCTCGGCTTTAACGGAGCGAGACTTCACGAAAAGATATTCGAGGAGAGATTCCTCTATCACGCAGATAAAATGGGCTATCTCGTGTGGGGAGAATATCCCAACTGGGGATTTGAGCCTACCGATATGAACCCCTTAAACAATATGTTATCCGAATGGATGGAGGAGGTAGAGCGCGACTTCAATCACCCCTCGATCATCGGATGGTGCCCCTTTAACGAGACCTGGGATATAATTGACCGTGACGGTGAGCTTGACATTCCGCAGTGCCGCGAGCTTGTCGAGACCGTATATCATATCACCAAGGCGCTCGACCCGACAAGACCGGTCATTGATACAAGCGGAAACTACCATACTGTTACAGATATTTTTGATGTGCACAACTACAATCAAGATACAAAAAAATTCGCCGAAGAGCATGCAAAAACATCCGAAGGTATCATCTGTGACTCTGTATCAAGATCCTCAAAAGCCAACAGACAAAAATGGCGCGGCGAGCCGCTTTTCGTATCCGAGTACGGCGGTATAAAATGGGATACTTCCGGCAAGGGCTGGGGATACGGAAACGCTCCCGAAAGCAAAGATGAATTTATTGACAGATACAAAAAACTCACCGAGACCCTGCTTCAAAACAAGGACATATTCGCTCTTTGTTACACACAGCTTTACGATGTTGAGCAAGAGGTAAACGGACTTCTTACCTACAATAGGACCTTCAAATTCGATCCGGAGATAATAAAGGCTATAAACACACAAAAAGCCGCAATCGAAGATTAAGCAAAAAAGCTTCCCGAAATTCGGGAAGCTTTTTGATTATTTACAAAACTGTTCAATATAATTGTTTATTGCCGACTTGATTATCGTGACAGCTTCCTCCTTGCCGCTGACCTCATCTACCGCGGTATCCTTGTTTTCGAGATTCTTGTATACGGTAAAGAAGTGGCGCATCTCGTCAAACACGTGCTTGGGAAGCTGATCGATATTTGTGTAGATATTATAGTTGGGGTCGCTGAAAGGTATAGCGATTATCTTTTCATCATTCTTGCCGTTGTCTATCATAGATATAACACCTATCGGATATGCACGAACAAGCGTAAGCGGCTCAAGCGGCTCGGAGCAAAGGAGAAGCACGTCGAGCGGGTCGTTGTCGTCTCCGTAGGTCCTCGGGATAAATCCGTAGTTCGCGGGATAGTGAGTGGACGTATAAAGAATTCTGTCAAGCATGATAAGTCCGGTTTCCTTGTCAAGCTCGTATTTCTTCTTGCTTCCCTTCGATATCTCAACAACACAGATGAAATCCTCGGCGTTTATTCTCTTGGGAGATATGTCGTGCCAGATATTAGACATTGTTTTTACCTCGTTTTTAAAAGATCGTTATAATTTTATCATACTTTTAGGAATTTGTCAAGGAGATGCGCTTATAAAACCATAACAAGAGTACCTGCTCCTATAAGAATGCACCCGATAAGTGACCTTGCAGTAAACTGCTCGTGCAAGAAAACAAAAGCGAGAACAAGAGTAATAACAACGCTGAGCTTGTCTATAGGTACGACCTTCGAGACCTCGCCGATCTGTAATGCCTTATAATAGCATAACCACGATGCGCCGGTCGCAAGACCCGAAAGGATAAGAAATAGCCAGCTCTTTTTGCTTATGTCAACGATCCCGCTCTGCGCGTTTGTAAGAAAGACCATCCCCCACGCCATAGCAACAACGACAAGGGTTCGTATAGCTGTTGCGAGATTGGAGTTTACGCCTTCTATACCGACCTTGGCCAGAATAGACGTAAGTGCGGCAAATACAGCCGATAATAATGCGAAAACAAACCACATA
>JAZNZQ010000040.1:0-6308 GCA_045595035.1 Eubacteriales bacterium
TGTTTTTGCTAATAAAATGATTCAAAAGGTTTTTTGGAGAGGGGTACGGGGAGAACCTATTTTGTCAAAAATGGTTCTCCCCGCCCATATATGTACTCAATTCTTCAAGCTGTGTATCGGTGCTGGGATGCGGCCGCCGCGTGAGATAAATTTTGCGGGCGAATACTCGCGAAGCTTCATAATGGGAGCATAGCCGAGAAGCCCGCCGAAATTGACCATCTCGCCGACGCCCTTACCGTGCACGGGAATAACGCGAACCGCGGTCGTCTTGGTATTAGCGACACCGATCGAGATCTCGTCCGCGATGATACCGCAGATGACATCCTCGCTTGTGTCACCGGAAATGGCTATCATATCGAGGCCGACCGAGCAAACGGCGGTCATCGCCTCAAGCTTTTCGATAGAGAGAGCGCCGCGCTCAACGGCAGCTATCATACCTGCATCCTCGGACACGGGAATAAACGCACCGGAGAGACCGCCTACGTGCGAGGAAGCCATAACTCCGCCCTTCTTGACGGCATCATTTAGCATAGCGAGTGCCGCAGTTGTACCGTGAGCACCGCAGGACTCAAGTCCCATCTCCTCAAGGATGTGCGCGACCGAGTCACCGATAGCGGGTGTGGGTGCGAGCGAGAGGTCAACGATACCGAAGGGCACGTCAAGACGTCTCGACGCCTCACTTGCGACAAGCTGACCCACGCGGGTTATCTTGAACGCGGTCTTCTTTATAACGTCAGCGAGCGCTGAGAGATCGCAATCTCCCGCGCGACGGATAGCCGAGCTTACAACACCGGGACCCGAGACACCGACACTGACAACGGCATCACCCTCACCGACACCATGGAAGGCGCCCGCCATGAAGGGGTTGTCCTCGGGAACGTTTGCGAATACGACGAGCTTCGCGCAACCGATGGAATCGCGCTCACGTGTCAAATACGCCGCGCGCTTGATCGTGCTTCCCATAAGCTTTATCGCATCCATATTGATGCCCGCCTTGGTGGTCGCAACGTTGACCGACGAGCACACGCGCTCGGTCTCGGCAAGAGCTTCGGGAATGACCGAGATGAGGTTTCTCTCACCGACCGTCATATGCTTGTGAACGAGCGCCGAGAAGCCGCCGAGGAAGTTGATGCCGAGCGTATCTGCGGCGCGCTCGAGCGTTTTTGCTATTCTTATGTATCCCTCGGGCGAGATGTTCGCACCGACAAGCGAGATGGGAGTGACCGAGACGCGCTTGTTTATTATCGGCACGCCGTACTCGCGCCCTATCTGCTCGCCCTCACGCACAAGATGCTCTGCCTTGCGGGTTATCTTGTCGTAAATTTTATCACAGAGTCGCGCCTCGTCGTCCGACACACAGTCAAAGAGCGAAATGCCCATCGTAATGGTGCGGATGTCGAGCTGCTCCTCCTTTATCATATTTATGGTTTCAAGAATATCGGCTGTATTAAGCATATCTACCTCTTATATCTTATGCATTGCGTTAAAGATGTCCTCGTGCATAACGCGGATATCGAGTCCCTTTTCGCGGCCAAGCGATGCAAGCTTCTCCGAAAAGTCCGAGAAGTCGGTACTTATCGTGTTTATGTCAACGAGCATTATCATTGCAAAATAGTCCTTAAGAACGCTCTGCGTGATATCGATTATGTTTACCGAATATTTTGCACACTCTGCCGATACCGATGCGATGATACCGACCGTGTCCTTACCGATTACGGTTACTACTGCTTTCATTTGTTTTTCCTCCGAGAAAAAATTATACCATTATTATATAATATATCCGGCGCAAAGTCAAGACGGGCGGCGTGATGTTTTTTTGCAAAATGCTTGACATTTTGGCGCGTTTGTGGTAGAATGTTCGGGTAGGATGCTACTATGGCTCAGTAGGTAGAGCACGTCATTGGTAATGACGAGGTCACCGGTTCGAATCCGGTTAGTAGCTCCAAAAATAAAGACCGTCTTTCGACGGTCTTTATTTTTGTCATGTCACAAAGCCGAGATGCTTTTTGTCAAAACAATTCAATTCTGCCAAGGAGAAAATCGATCAGATTGCAGTGGAGTATCCCGTTATCATCATAATAATTATGAGGGATATCCAAACGAACAACAATTTTTTTGAAAAAATCTTTAGTAAGCATCAACGATTTTAGTTCGGATTCTTCTTTGGCGGTGGTGTCCATTTGAAATGCAGACTGGATATAGAGCTTTTTGTCTGCATCGTTTACAACAAAATCAATTTCCTTTGGAGCATTTGAGCCGCCTTTGCGGTCATAAACAACACCAACATCAACCGAATAGCCGCGACGAATCAATTCGTTATAAACAATATTTTCCATAATATGACCCAGATCGTATTGTCTATAGTTTAACCTTGCATTACGCAGCCCGACATCAGTATAGTAATACTTATTTGGATAATTGAAATAAGTCTTACCTTTTATGTCATAGCGCCGTGCGGTTGCGATCAGGAAAGAATCTATTGTGTGACTAACGTATCTTGAGACCAACCCGGAATCTATCTTTTCATTTCGCATACCGACCAGTGCATTCGCAATATTTTTGGGGTTGGTTAAAGAACCGATCTGAGAAGCAAGAAAGTCTAGAATATCATTTAGTATATCTTCGCGCTCAATTTTATTTCGTTCAATGATATCTTTGATGTACAGTTCTTTATAGAGAGAAGAAAGGTAGTCCTTCCGGTCCTTTTCATCCTGCATACCGATCACGCGCGGCATACCGCCGTATAGCATAAACTGCTCTAACGCTTTACGCTCATCTCCGCCAACAAATGAGTAGTATTCTTCAAAACAAAAAGGATAAACGCGGATCTGAGTTGCACGGCCGCGAAATTCTGTTGCAATATCACTGGAAAGAGCTTTTGAATTGCTTCCGGTAACATAAACATCTAAGTTTTTATATGCTTTTAGTTCATTTAGCATATCATAAATTGTAACTTCAATGTCACCGTTTTCCTTATCGACAACCTTTTTAGTGAACTGAACTTCATCTATAAACAGAAAAAATTTTTCCTCCTGCTTTGATCGGACAAGCTCCTCTACGTATTCGCACAACGTAATGGGATTTCTGAATTTATAGTACTTTCGCTGATCCAGTTCAATTTTAATTATGTGGTTGTCATCGATACCGGTCTTGCAAAGGTAGTCGTAAAACAGTTCGAAAAGCAAAACCGATTTGCCGCAGCGCCGAATTCCGGTGATAACCTTGATTTCACCATTCCACATATTTTGCTTGATTCGATTTAGATAAAAATCGCGGTTTATCATAACTTTACCTCATACTTGTGTCGAAATTGTCATAACTTCTTTATATATTATACTATGCTTACACAAAAAAATCAATAGATAATAGATTTTTATAAAGTAGTTATATCCAATTTGTCATAAGTTATGCATGAAACTAATATTTACATAGAATAGTAAGGTCGCAGACTGATTTTGTCTGCGACCTTACTATTCCCTTTTTATATCGTACGCCAGATTTTTTAAATACTCATCCTCGATGCAAGCTCTTATCTCGTCCTCGGGAGTGTTTTTCTTCACGAGCGCCTCGTAGACCATTTGCCTTAGATTAGAGATGAGCGTATCCTCTATCCAATATAGGTATTTTGCGCCGGCATTGTACTTTTCCGCGCGCTTCAAGCGGATATAGAGGTCAAAGCCGTCAGAGGCATCGTGCCACAGGTCGGCAAAAACGTAGTCGAAATGCGATTTCGGCATCTTCTTTTTAACAAACTCGAATGCATCCGAGTGAACTATTCTCACCTTATCTCCGTGCGCGAACTGCGGCAGGATGTGCTCGGTGAAAAGCTTTATTATCTCGGCATCGCGCTCGACGACCGTGATGCTCTTCACACTTTCCTTCTCGCTTGCCATATAGGTGAAATATCCAAGCCCGAGCCCATACGTGAGTACGTCTCCCTCGACCGCCTCAATGGGTGCGCGCATGGTCTCTATCTCATTCGGCTTTATCGCCATCCACTCGACACCGTCCTCAAATACCGCGGGAAAGGAAAACTCTTCAGAGAAAAATCCCAGCTGCGGTATCTCGCGCCCGTCCTGCCGTCTTTCGATATCACGCCAGACAAATGGCTCGTAGGGGCGGTAGGTCTCGCGGCCGAGCTTCCATCTGCCAAGCGAGGTATTATGAAATTTTATATTCTTAAAATACGGGTCATTCATATACTGCTCAGGCGAGAGCTTTTTTATATTCGAGAAATACTCACGCTCGATGCGAAGATCGTGCTCATTTTCGTCCGAATCAAAGCCGCAGAGCGCCGAGATGAGCGCCGCATACGCCTCCTCTTCGCTCACGTCCGCATCACGCAGGATATCGGCTATTATCTCGGGCGTGCTCTCGGGCAGACCCTCCAATATCAGCGTGCGGTAGATGCGAAGTATCTCAAGATTGTCCGACATGATATCGGCAAGCGTTACATCATATCTCATCGTATCTCTCCCTCATATTAAGCTTTTGCTTTACGTCGCGCCATGCGGGCATATATTCGTCCATTATCGCGCGGAATCTCTCTCCGTGACCTCTCTCACAAAGGTGGGTCAGCTCGTGAAGTATCACGTACTCGATGCACTCGGGATCCTTTTTACCAAGCCCGAGCGAGAACCATATCTTCCCCGTCACGGTATTACA
Source organism: Eubacteriales bacterium (assembly GCA_045595035.1). Lineage (GTDB taxonomy): Bacteria > Bacillota > Clostridia > Oscillospirales > CAG-272 > CAYZHW01. The sequence continues at coordinate 4,666 of JAZNZQ010000040.1, forward strand.
GCTTCCCCAGCGCGTTCTCATATTTTTTATCGACCAAGCGCTTGGATAAAGCCCTGTCCGCTCCTCCCATATCGGAAGAAGAAATTCTATCTCATCCGCAAGACATTCGCGCAGATACTCGTTGTAATAATGCTCCGTGTCCCTCTCGCAGATAAATATCTCCCCGTCCGAGAGCAGAGTCTCTCTGCCCGATTTCAGGCGCAATATATACGGCTTGCCGAGTACAAAGAGAGTATCCCCATCCTTATACTCGCACTCCCTTATATCAAGCGAAGCAAGCTGCTCTCTCTTTTCGCGTATCCAATCAGACTTTGAGGATACGAAATCGAATATCTTAACCTCGGGCACGAAATGAGGGGCAGACACGCGCACACGTCCGTCGGGGGGAAGTACCGTGAGATTGATATTCTTCACGCTCTTTCTCACAAGTTCTACCTCGATCCCGTCAATATACAGCTTCACACCCTCACCTCCGAAATAATCGTCATTCGTGCAGAATTATCATGTTTCATACTCAAATTATACAACAATAATAATATTTTGGCAATATCTTGTTTTTATTTTAAGTTGGTGATATAATCAAAATATAACGTTTTAGATGCGAGGTATTTATTATGATAATCAGACAGAAAGCTTTTGAAAAAAAGGGCAAGATGCAAAAGGTCGCCCTTCACTGCCACTCCAACAAGTCGGACGGAAAGCTCCCGCCCGAAGAGGTGCTAACGAGATACGCCGAAAAGGGCTTTGATCTTGTAGCGCTCACCGACCACAGAAAATACAACAGAGTAAATTACGCTCCCGAGACGGGCATCGTGGTCATTCCCGCGATGGAGATAAACGTGCAGTTTGACTACAATGCGGGCGGAACGCGCCATTTCCACACGCTCGTGCTCGGTCCCGACGACGATACGAACGGATATGCGCACGATGATGAGGTGGACGGTCCCGACATAGAGGATTACACGACCTTCCAGGAGCGTCTTGACGAGGCACACGCAAAGAACAACCTGACAATATACTGCCACCCCGAGTGGAGCCGTACACCTGCAAAGTATTTTGAAGATTTCAAGGGAAATGTCGCGATGGAGATATGGAACACCGGCTCTGCTTATCACTATGATTCCGACAACAACGCCCCCTATTGGAACGAGGTAATTGCGCATGGAAACCACCTTTTCGGAGTTGCGACAGACGATGCCCACACAGCGGCAGAGATAGGACGCGGCTGGGTGATGGCAAGCGCGGAGAAAAACGTAAAGTCGGTGCTCGACGCACTCAAAGAGGGCGCGTTCTACTCGTCTTGCGGACCTATTATCAGAGATTTTTATTTTGACACGGAGACAAACACGGTGCACGTCGAGACAGACGGCGTGGCAAAGGTTTGGGTCATCCGCGACAGACAGGCGAATACGCTCGCGGCAGAAGCGTGCAAGAATACTATCATCACCGCATCCTACAAGATGAGCGTTTCGCCCGAAATGATACGTATCTGCGTTGTTGACCGCGACGGCAGACGCGCTTGGACAAACCCGCTGTTTTTGAAGTAAAGGAAACGATGGGGAAACTTTTTGAAAAAAGCTTCCCCATACCCCATCAAAAACTTTTATAAAAGGAAAAACATAAGAAAACAATATCTGCGATAC
>JAZNZQ010000041.1:0-2853 GCA_045595035.1 Eubacteriales bacterium
AATAATCCACAAGCCTGAATATTGCAGCATCTGCTTCGAATATGTAATTTTTGACGTGAGTCACGTTTCCCTCTCCGCTCGTTTCATGCAAAAGCTCCTTGGCAAAGGTGATTACCTTACACAGGTTTTCTTTTTCAGAAATAAATTCGTGAGGAACGAGCGGAGGAATAAAAGCGCCGTATCCGCTTGGGATCTCATACTTCTTATCGCCGATCACCATATCAAGGCTCCCCGAAAACACAAGGATCATCTCGGGAGCAATATGCATATGTCTTTGGCAAATTACCGACTCATGAGACTCTAAAACAACTGCGTACGGATAATACAGTTCATCAATTTTATAATAGTCAGCCATCCTATGCTCCATGTTAAATTTTGTCTATATATTATAACACACTTGACTAGCAAAATCAAGCCCGAGATGTTATAATGTAGCCAAAACACAACGGAGGCAGACTTATGCCGCTACTGATCGTATTATTCGCTATGTCAAAATTTGGCGAAGGATTCAGCCAAAAGATAGCCTCCGGTGCGATGTCCGGAGAATCAAAGGTATCCTATGGGTTTTATTATGTCACTCACAGTCTGATCGCCTGTATCTTTTTCGTTATTTCGGGAGGCTTTTCCATCTCGGTAAATCTGCCGACATTCATATATTCGGTTATGCTCGGAGGAAGCATACTTATCAATATGCTGGTATCCATGCTCATACTCAGATGTATGAACATTCTTGGATCGGGAGTTCTGTCCACACCGATACAACTTTCGGTTATAGCCGTCGCAAGTAATCTTATACTCGGAGAAGAAATAACCGCATCTACTTTAATGAAGATCATTGTAACGTCGTTTTCGGCGGTGCTGGTTTTCATTGACATAAGAATTACCGAGAAAAAGGCAAAAGGCGAAAAAGAAAGTGCGAAAAGATACGTCGATTTAAAGAAATACATTCCCTTGCTGCTCATCTCGGTTACGCTCGGAGCCTTTCAGACTCTGCTGCTCAAATCATTCGTAATTTCGACAGAGGTAACAAACGAGCATTCCTTCTATTTTCTCACCAACATTATGATGCTATCGTGGGGAGTCATAATGCTTCTCGCCGGTACGTTAAAGGATCGGAAAAATTTAAGAGAGGGATTAAGCTTTTTCAAGCCTAAAAGATTTTTTTCCACAGCAGCAAACGTGGTCTGCGCCAATGTCGGAACACTCCTCCAGGTCCCCATTCTTACAATGATAAACGTTTCGGTATTTTCCCCTTTAAGCTCCGCTCTCGGAATAGTGCTGAGCGTTGTTATTTCACTCATATTCAAAGAAAAGCTCGGTATTTTCTCTTATATCGGAGCAGCGGTCGCTGTTCTCGCAATTTTCGTTTAGAAAGGATAATTTTATGTTTGACTTAAGAAATTCTTCAACCTTGTACGTAGATCAAAAGCGCGGAAAGGATAGACTTTTAAGCGGACTTCTGCCAAAAGAAGACAGTTACGGTAACGGTCCGTACAAGAGTCTCGAATACGCCTTTACGGTTATAAAAAATCTGAGGGCGACAGGTTTTGAGCGTCCGATGACCATTGCTCTTTGCGAGGATTATTACGTTGACCGTCCTATCGTTATTCCAAAGGATGTTACCGACGTTACGATAGAATCCCATATCGGCAAAAAGCGTATAATCGGCGGATTTGAGATAACCGGTTGGAAAAAGGACACCTTCAACGGAGTCGGTTGTCTCAGCGCGGATCTTGACCCCGATCGCCCTCACTTTACCGATCTGTACGTAAACGGAAACCGCGCGGACGTTCCCCGCTATCCTAAATCGGGTACTCTTAGGGCTGTAATGACCGAGGAAAACAAAAAAGAATACAAGGGAGAGCTTCTCGGAAACTCAAAATGGTTCATTGCAAGAAGAGAGGACCTTGAGGGTATAAAAGGCGTCGAGGATGCTATCGTGAACTACTTCCATTTCTGGATCGACGAGCATTCCGCGATAGAAAGCTTTGATCCGGAAACCATGAAGATAACTATGCGCTGCGCATCCCGATTTACTCTCACCACGCTGTATGAAACAAGAGAGCCCAGCGATATGTACTACTTCCTTTCCGGAATCGCCTCATCGTTTGAAGACCCGGGGCACTGGTATCTTGACAGGTCTGCTTCGAAGGTTTATTATATTCCGCGAGACGGAGAGAACGAAACGAACGTCGAGGTCTTCGCTCCCCTTACAGACAAGCTTCTCATAATAAAAGGAAGAGATATACGGATTCGGGATCTTGAATTTACCGTGACGAGGTGCGAGTACGAAAGCAACACAATGTTCGGCGGTGATCCCGAGACGGGGCTTCCTGTTGTCGGGGAAAAGGTTTACGGCGGTGACGGGCAGTCGGTAGCGTCGGCTCCCGGCGCTATCAGCATTCAAAGCACAAAGAGAGTGACGATCTCAAACTGTCATATACACTCTCTGGGTATTTACGCTGTTTCCGTGGAAGCCGGATGCAACCACATAAGAATAGAGAATAATATTATCGAAGACGTTGCGGCGGGCGGTATTAAGATCTTCGGCGGAAAGTTCGGATGTCCCGAAGCATACCACGTAAGCGACTGTTTTATCATAGGTAATGAGATAAAAAATATAGGTAGGATCTACGAGGCAGGATGCGGAATTCTGATAATCCACGCTCACGATAACATTATTGAAAACAACGAGATAAGTTACGGCGGTTACTCGGGAATTTCCGTCGGCTGGGTGTGGGGATATGCGGATAACGAAACCTACGGTAATATCATTCGCGGAAATCACATACACCACCTCGGTTACGGTACGCTTTCGGATATGGGCGGCATTTATCTGCTCGGCAGACAGCA
>JAZNZQ010000042.1:0-3120 GCA_045595035.1 Eubacteriales bacterium
GGTCGGCAAAGTTCTTGGGCTTTGCATCCATAAGTACCTTCTGCAAGAATCTCGTGCCCATCTCGGGAATTCCGAACGTTCCGAGCTGAACGCCGCCGATATCCTCGGGGGTTATTTTAAGGGGCGCTGTCGAATGGAACAGTTCGTAAACCGATCTATCATTCATCTTAACGTCAAGAACGCTCGTATTCGTGTATCTTTCGAGCATCTTATACTTGGTAGGCATATCGTGTCCAAGCTCGTCAAGCTTCAATATAGTGTCGTGAAGATATGAGAACTGATAGTGTGTTGTTATAATATCCGAATTAGGATCGTCAGCGGGATGCTGTATCGGAGAGAAATCGTATATATCGTATTCTGTCGGAACAACTATGATACCGCCGGGATGCTGGGACGTCGTTCTCTTTATACCCACAAGCTCGGATACCATATAATCGACCTGCGCTCTAGGAATTGAAACTCTCTTTTCTTCGAGATATTTATTGATATATCCCCAGGCGGTTTTATCCGCAAGAGTACCGATAGTACCTGCTCTGAACACCTGTCCCTCACCAAAAAGCTCCTCGGTATATTTATGTACCTTACCCTGAACGTCACCCGAGAAATTAAGGTCGATATCGGGAGATTTATCACCGTAGAAGCCGAGGAAGGTTTCAAACGGGATATCATGACCGTCCATTATCATAGGCTCTCCGCATTCGGGGCAGTTTTTATCCGGCAAGTCAAAGCCCGAGCCGACCGAGCCGTCGAGGAAGAACTCACTGTGCCGGCATTTAGGACATCTATAATGCGGCGGAAGCGGATTAACCTCGGAAATACCCGACATCGTAGCAACGAAGGACGAGCCGACTGAGCCTCGTGAACCTACGAGATATCCAAGACTCTCGGAGTAAGCAACAAGCTTTACGGCAATCATATAAAGCACGGCAAAGCCGTTCTTTATTATAGATGTGAGCTCTTTATCAAGGCGCCTTTCAACCACCTCCGGAAGCACGTCTCCGTACCAATCGTGCGCTCTTTTCCAGCAGGATTCGGTAAGCTCATCGGCTGCCCCGGGGATATCGGGCTCGTAGCGTCCTTTTGGAATAGGTCTGATTTTTTCGCACATATCAGCGATTTTATTCGGGTTTTCAATTACTATTTCGTGAGCTATTTCATCACCGAAATACGAAAACTCGGCAAGCATTTCATCGGTAGTTCTGAGAAAGAGGTCGGACTCTCCGTCACCGTCGTCCATCTTCATTCCCGCAAGTAAAATCTGACGGTAAAGTCCGTCGTCCTTATCAAGAAAATGAACGTCACAGGTTGCACAGACGGGTTTCCCCAGCTTTTTACCGATAGCGTATACGCGCCTGTTAAGCTCCTTTATGCCCTCGTCATCTGCTACTACGCCTTTTTCTATAAGAAATCTGTTATTGCAAAGAGGCTGTATTTCAAGGTAATCGTAAAATGATGCTATATCCTCGATTTCCTGGTCGCTTTTTCCCTCTATTATTGCATTATATAGCTCGCCTGCAACACAAGCCGAACCAAGAATAAGTCCCTCACTGTACTGCTCAAGTACGGTTTTGGGGATTCTCGGCTTTCTTCTGTAATAATCAAGATAGCTAAAGGAAACAAGCTTATAAAGATTTTTTAATCCTTCAAGATTCTTTGCGAGAATGATTATATGGCGTATATTAAGCTGGAGCGGGTCTGCTTTTTCACTCATAAGGCTGAGAAGATGCGTAAAGGTTACAACGCCCTCCGCTTTGAGTCTTCTTTGCATCTCGAAGAAGATTCTCGCAAGCACCTCCGCGTCATCCGACGCTCTGTGGTGATGGAAATCGCCAAGCTTGTAGTAGTTTGCTATTGTATCGAGCTTGTGATTTTTAAGCTCGGAATTCAAGTATCTCGAAAGTCCTACGGTATCAAGATACGTATTTGAGAAATGATATCCGCATCTCTCGCACGCAACTCGCATAAATCCGACGTCAAATCCTGCATTGTGTGCAATAAGCATTCTGTCACCTGCAAAATCAAGGAATGCACGTACCGCTTCCTTTTCCTTTGGAGCTCCTTTTACCATTTCATCTGTTATGGAAGTAAGCTTTGTGGTTTGCTCGGTTATAGGCTCCTCGGGATCGACGAAGCTATTGAACGCCTCGATAACCTCTCCTGCCTTTATTTTAACCGCGCCTATTTCGATTATTTTACCCGTGCGGTTTGAAAGGCTTGTGGTCTCCAAGTCGAAAACTATCATTTCATCGTCAAATGCAGGATATTTACTGCCGAAAATGCATCTCGCAGTATCGTCAACAAAGTATCCCTCAATACCGTATAGAACCTTAAGGTCCGTATCCTCGTGCTTTTCAAGCTCAAGCATTATTTCAGGGAAGCCCTGCACGTTTCCGTGGTCAGTTACGGCTATTGCGCGATGCCCCCACCTTATCGCAGTATCGATAATATCCTTAGGCTTTGTCAAACCGTCCATCTGCGACATATTCGTATGAAGATGCAACTCTACGCGTTTTTCTTTAGCATCGTCCATTCTGTATACTCTTTTTATCTTCATTATGGATTTCAAAGATAAAAACAGCTCGTTAGTGAATTTATCGCGCATCGGTCTTGCAAGCACCGCCACGTCAGGCTGAGCTTTGAATGCCTTGACAAACCCCGCTTCATCCGGAAGCATACTTTTTTTTACATAAATTCCCGAAGCACCGTCGGATATACCTATCGTTACGGTAACTCGGTCGCCTGCTCTTGATTCCTTGGTTTCGCAGGAGAATACGGTACCGAGAAATATCCCCTGCCCTCTCACCTTTTCCACATCAGAAATAGGCGACGGCTCCGTTATCTCAAAAGGCTCACCGAATATCACACTCGGGTCGTCTGTTTTATAGGTCACGCATCCTCGTCTGAAAAGCGTATCGGATATATCCTCGCTGACGCCCGTCATATTTGAAATGCCTGCCTTTTTATCAAAATCGTAGTGAGGATCGTTCGCTCTCTCCAGAGCTTCCTCTGCTGCACATTTTACGCGAAATTCCTCTCTGAATTTTTCTTTATTTTCGGCTTCCGCACGCTTTATGGTATCAAGCTTTCTCTGCTCAATCGCCCTGTATCTTTCCTAAGTCG
>JAZNZQ010000043.1:0-7456 GCA_045595035.1 Eubacteriales bacterium
CCTATCGCCTCGCGTGTGAGCTTCCCGCGAATAGAGTTGTATGCGCCGTCCTCCGACGGATAGAGAATGAAGGGGTCACCCGATGCAAACGCTCCGCCGCCCGAGCTTACAAGGTAGGGATTTATCTTATAAAGCGAGACACGGCTGTTGTAGAAATTGAGTCCCCAATGCAAAAAGCCCTTGATATCGTACTTGTAGAGAAGCACGCCGAGCATTCGTATTCTCCACGAAGGCATAGCCATAAAGCAGTTGACGTGCGTTCCCTCGGGATGACAGCAATAGTAGGTCCACTGCTCGCCCACGTCCTTGCCGATGAAGGTCTCCATATGGCTGACACGGGTAACAGGCACCTCGACAAGTCCCTTTTCATAGAAGGAGTAGTGCGAGAGCGCATCCATTATCTTGCTCTTGCCTATAAGCGGTTTTAGTGTATCATGTGCGCGCTTGTATGCCTCCATATTTTCCTCTATCGGCTCATCGGAAATATGGAAGTATGTATTTTCGGCGATTCCGAGCGCATCAAGCTCACGCGAGAGCGCGGCAATGTATTTCGGCAAAAAATCGGTGTACGCCTCACCGTCGGCGGGGGTATGCCAACCGAACATATAGTCAAGCTTGCTGTTCTCCTCGACCATGATACCGGGCGCGCATTTCGCTCCCCACTGCGAGAACATATGCGCCATCTCGAAATACTTGATTCCGCAAGCACGTGCTATAGCGATGAATCTCTCAAGCTTCTCAAAAGAGAAATAATATTCGCCGTTCTCCTTTTTTATATCCACGAGCTGAACACATGGGCGGTACGTACCTATCGCCGTGTCAAGCGGAGGCGTGTGTATTGGCACGAGTATCATATTCATGCCGCCGTCGACCGCCTCGATAATATATTTTTCTATAAGCGCCCAATGTTCCTCGGAATATATCGGTACGTTGTGATAGTCGGCGATACAGTCGGCGTAAAACCATCTCGTGTATATGAGCTTCTGCTCCTCTATCTCAGAGTCGAGCACGGACAGCATCATAGTCTTGTCAAACACCGTCTCGCACTTATCGATGTCATAAAGAGAAATATTTATCTCGTACTCACCGCTTTCAAGCGTGCGGGGGATATTCACCTCGACCCAAAGCGAGTTTGACGCCGCGCCGATACCAGGCACCCAAATATCATTTCGCTCTTTTGTGGGAATGAGGATATCGGGCATAAGTCCCGGTTCCTTTGTTATATAGTGCTCGTCGGCATATCCGTCGGGCATGGTCACGGGCGTATCCATTACCGCATTCTGAACAAAATAGGTCTTTACAAGATCGGAGATGTCCGACTTCACCTCAAGTTTAGCACGGTGCTCCGCATCATCGCGCATAGCTATCTGATACGAAAATCTCTCACCGCGAAGCACACGCGCGTATTCTATCTCGTTATATTCAAGCTTGTCGTCGCTTCTTATTTTGCAAAGGGAGCTTATCTGCTTTACCGTTCTCATAATGCACCTCATTATAATTGATATATACAATAATACTATCAAAAAAGATTGACTTTTTCAATACACTTTTCTCTTGTTTTGTTGTAATTAATTACACTTTGTGATATTATTTTGTAAGAAAATAACGCAAACGTTGTCTTTATAGATGAAAGGCCTTAACATATACAAAGGAGTGAGACAATGAACGACCAAAAGATAATTGAACTCTATTTTGCGCGCGACGAAAGAGCGATATCCGAAACGTCGGACAAATACGGAGGATACTGTACCGTTATTGCGAACAACATACTTTCAAACACAGAAGACACGCGGGAGTGCGTCAACGACACATACCTAGCCGCGTGGAACAGTATACCGCCAAAACGTCCCGAACGGCTTTCTGCCTTTCTCGGTAAGATATGCCGAAATCTCGCCTTCAACAAATACAGGCGCGACAGACGGGACAAACGGGGCGGCGGCGAATGTGCGCTTATACTCGACGAGCTTGCCGAGTGCGTTTCTGGCAGAGATGACGTTGAGAAAAGTATTGAGAGAAGCGAGCTTGTACGCGAGATAAACCTGTTTTTAGCTTCTCTTAGCGAGAGGCAGAGAGCAATATTCGTGCTCAGATATTGGTACTTTTACAGTATCGAAGAAATATCTTCAAGGCAAGCTATGACCACATCAAACGTCTACACAACGCTTTCCAGATTAAGAGAAAAATTACACATTCATCTCACAGAAAGGGGATACGAAATATGAAAAAAGAAGTTTTCTGCGACATCATCGGTGACATAGATGACAAATATATCGAAAACGCGCAAAAAAACAGAAAAAGAATACCAAATATAACAAAGCTATCGGTAGCCGTACTTGCCGCGGCTCTCATTCTCGGGCTTGGAGCTTTGATGACCCGGGATGAGCCCGAGCTGCCCGTCGATCCGTATGCCGACCTTCAGCCGATAACAATTTCCGAGTTTTACTTTGCACACGGCATGGAGGCACTCGACGCATACAACGTATCCGAGATCATAAACGGTAATCCGTGGAACGAAGAAGCACAGCTTACAGATCTTCCGATCTACCGCAACTATCTCGGTTACAGTGAGGAAATGCACAAGGCCATCGGCGCCGACAGAGACAAGATGATGTCGGTACTGCTTGATGCGGCAGAGCGGCTCGGCATCAAAGAGGAAGAGCTTAAGATAACCGATGATACAGTTCCGGAGGAAGAACAGGCGTCAAGGATCGAAAAAATGGGCGGTTACGTGCCAGAAGGATTCTTTGATATCAATGTGCTCTACGGCGAGAATGATGACGTACAAATATGCGTTCGCGCAGACCTCGAGGTCGATATCCGCTTCAAGGAGCCCATTCCCCTTCCCGAGGACTACAACTACGACCATTACGCTTCGCTTGAGGATATGGCAGACGTTGCCGAATATTTTAGTGACACCTACGCCAACCTTTTAAAAATGGATTCTCCCCGACTTGACATAAGCGGCGGAGACTATAATATCCATCTTGAGAGAAGCTTCAATATCGCCTTCTACGATGCGGGAGGGGATATCACCGATGCTATTATGAATTATAATTTCAGGAAGGTCGAGTTTTACGGTTATGAAAACGCACTCCGCGGCATTCGCATATACAATACCGACATAAGCGGAGTCGAAGGACAGTATCCTATAATAACACCCGACGAAGCGATAGAGCTCTTCGGAGAAGGGCATTTCGCATCATCGGTGATCGGATATGATGCAAAGGTCGAAAACGTAAAGAAGATCGAGCTCGTATACAGGCACGCTGATACAGACAAATACTTCATTCCCTACTACCGCATGCTCGTAGAGATAGCTCAAAAAGAAAGCGGCATCAACACTTACGGCGCATATTACGTTCCCGCGATCGAGAGCAAATGGATAAATAATATGCCGACATACGACGGAAGCTTCAACTAAATATTATTACAAAAAGCACCTTCAAAATTGAAGGTGCTTTTTTATCAGTATTCATATCCAAACTGCTTTGAAAAGTCCGAAACACGCTCGACCGTATCCATCCTTCTCGCCTTCTCTGCCGCAAAGCCTATAAGATGATTCTTTACCGAAATATCTATATCAGCCGCGCAGTATCCCTTATAGTCACCGCTCATATAGTCGTACATCTCAACAACGATCCCCTCGTCGCCGCCGCCGTGACCGCCTGCGATGCTCTCCTCGGTAGCTTTTACGGGCAACGCGGATCTCCCCCGATCCTCAAAGGTAAATACGGTTATCTCGGCATCCTTGTGGTTGGCGTAAAGCTCACCTTTTGTTCCGAATATCCTTATATAACGTCCACCCTCGTTGAATGCGTTCATCGAAAGATTTGCCACAGCGCCGCCCTCAAAGCTCATATTGACGACCTGATGGTCAACAACGTCATTGCCTGCATAAAAGGCGCAATCGCCAAATCCGGTGTTTTTGAGTCCTTCAATGACCTCGTCATCGGTAGGGGTAAAGCCATTCGAGAATCCGCGTCCTGCCGCACGTCTCATAAAGGATGCGGAATCATTTCTGAGATAGACCTTATTCACGTCATAAGGGCATTCATCTCTGGCCGGGCAATCGGTGCCGAAGCAACGTTTCGGCGCTCCTGCGGGTGCATTTTCAGGTCTGAAATAGGAAAGCTCGCCAAAGGAAGAGACCTTGTCACACGGGCGGTCAACAAGCCACTGTATAATGTCAAGGTCGTGACAGCATTTCGCAAGAAGCATAGGGGCAGACTCGCTCTCGCTTTTCCAGTCTCCGCGCACGAAGCTATGGCTCTGGTGTGTGTTTCCGACTCCCTCGACTGCGACGATCGACATCACGTCGCCGATAAGGCCGTCAAGCAAAGCCTTCTTTATCGTTTTATAGAAGGGAGTATAACGAAGCACGTGGCAAACGAGCACCTTTACGCCCTTTTTCTTTGCCGCCTCGCATATCTCTATACATTCTTCGGGAGTTTGTGCAACCGGCTTTTCAAGAAGGATATCGTATCCAAGCTCTATTGCTCTGAGTGCGGGCTCGGTGTGCATGCTGTCCTGTGTTGCAATAATGGCGATATCCGCCATTTTGCCGCGGGCAAATATATCCATGTAATCATTATAGCAATTCTCATCGGGAATCGAAAACATATCTCTAATATTGTTTCTTCTGGCATCTATCGGTTCAGCGACACCTACGATATCGTATTTGTCCGACATTTTCTTCATGTGCTCTGCGTAGCTTGTTCCGCGGCTTCCTGCACCGCAAACTATGGCTGTAGATTTTCTCATAATTACCCCCAACGCTTTTTTATTAATCTTATCACAGTGCAAATTATTTTTCAAGATTGAACTATAAAAGCAGTCAAAAACTACACTTTTTACAAAAAAGCACACTTCAAAAGAAGTGTGCTTTTTGATAGATGATATCCGATTATTTCTCAACAGTACCTGTTGCAACGATATCAACGCCTGTACCGAGAACGTTCTCGATAAGCACGTCGCCGCGGCGAACGGGTGCCTTGAGGTTGAGCTTCTTTACCTCTTCCATGCAATCAAAGATCATGTCCTTGGGAAGGGGCTTGCTCGAACGAAGGGGAACGAGCGGAAATTCTGCGCCCGAGACAAGTGCGCTCGATGTGAGGATACGTACGGGACGTACAAACTCGTTCTTTGCGTACTCTTCGCCTCTCTTGCACTTGTTACCGCACAAGCTGTCGATTCTCTCGCCTTCGCCGTTAACTGTGATAGAACAGCCGATAGGGCATATTATACAAGTAATTACCTTTTCCATTTAATTAGCCCTCCACTACGTTAATTGTAAGCTTACCCTCGGAGAGGTCGCTCATCTTGACTGTGATGTGCTCCATCTCGCCGGGGTTGACCTTCTGTGCCTTCTTGTTCCAAAGCTCCTTGCCGTTGATATCAGCTGTGATACGAACGTTGAGCTTGGGCGCGAGAACTCTGAAGAAGAGATTTACTTCGCCATCTGTAGCACCGAGAGAAATGTGGTGCGGGCAGATGTATCTTACGTTGTTACCGGGTACGCACTCGATCTCGCCTGTTACTGCGGGGATCTTGCCTGCTGCATACATAGCTGCCGCACGTCCTGCAGTCTCACTCTCGAGCGATACGTTGTCGGCAAGGTCGTTAACGTGAACAACGTTACCTGTAGCGAAGAGAGTGGGGATGGATGTCTGCATGTACTGGTTAACAACCGGTCCGTTTGTTACGGGGTTGATCTTTATGTCAGCTGCGCGAGAAAGCTCGTTCTCGGGGATAAGACCGACAGAGAGAAGGAGCGTGTCGCACTTGAAGAACTGCTCTGTTCCGGGGATAGGATTCTTTCTTTCGTCAACCTTAGCAACCTTAACGCCCTCTACGCGCTCGTTACCAACGATCTCGGTAACAGTGTGAGAGAGGAGAAGCGGAATGCCGAAGTCATCAAGGCACTGTACTCTGTTACGTGTAAGTCCTGCGAGGTAGTCCATGATCTCGACAACTGCGATGACCTTTGCGCCCTCGAGTGTCATACGACGAGCCATGATCATACCGATGTCTCCCGAACCGAGGATAACGACCTCACGGCCTACCATCTGGTTCTGGCGGTTGATAAGTCTCTGAGCGGCGCCTGCAGAGTATACGCCTGCGGGTCTTGTGCCGGGGATCCTGATAGCTCCGCGTGTTCTCTCGCGGCAACCCATTGCGAGTACAACGCTCTTTGCGTTTACGCAAGTGATACCGTGCTCGGAGTTAGCGCAGATGATCTTTCCCTCGGGAAGAACTTCAAGAGCCATTGCGTTGAAAAGGAAATCAACGCCTGCTGCCTTTGCTTCCTCATAGAAATGACCTGCATACTCGGGACCTGTAAGCTCTTGCTTAAAGTATGTAAGACCGAATCCGGGGTGGATGCACTGCTGAAGGATACCGCCGGGTGTGCAGTCACGCTCTACAATAAGAACCTTCTCTGCACCCTGCTTCTTAGCAGCGATAGATGCGGCAAGACCTGCGGGGCCTGCACCGATTATAGCAACATCACATTTAATCTCGTACATTATATTGCCCTCCTTATCTTACCTTTCCGACTACCATGTAGGAGCCGGGGTTATTCTTTGTAACTTCTGTTGTGGGGATACCGAGCTCGCGCGCGATGATCTCAATTACCTTGGGTCCGCAGAAGCCGCCCTGGCAACGGCCCATACCTGCACGGAGACGTCTCTTGATAGCGTCAACAGAGCGTGCGGGGATAGGACGGTGGATAGCTTCAACGATCTCACCCTCTGTAACTGTCTCGCAACGGCAAACGATGTTACCGTAGAGAGGATTTCTCTTGATCATCTCGTCCTGCTCCTCGTGTGTGAGGTGTGTGAAACGAACGATACCCTTTCTCTTGGGATCGAAATTGGAGTTGAACTCGCAGGGCATTCCCATCTCAAGAAGCTTCTGTGCTACATATTTTCCGAGCGATACCGAGCAGGTAAGACCTGTGGAACGAACACCGGAAAGGTTTACGTAGCCCTTAACGTCGTCGTATGTGTCAACGTTAAGACCTTCGGGATTACGGTTGGGACGAAGTCCACTGTACTGTGTGATCGTGTCGCGGAGGTTTACGTTCGGAACGAGACGGCGAACCTCAACGTCGATGGAGTTGAGTCCCTCAACGTTTGTGGACTTGTCTGTCTTGTCCTGGATATCCTCGGCTGTAGGTCCTACGAGCATATTGCCGTGGATCGTCGGGCACATAAGCTTACCCTTTGTTACCTTTGTAGGAATGGGAAGCACGATTCTGTTGACCTTGCAGGATGTGTTCTTATCAAGAATGAAGAACTGTCCCTTTCTTGCGTTTACAAAGTAATCTGCCTTGCCGACCATCTCTGCGATCTCGTCGCAGTAAAGTCCTGCAGCATTGATTATGTACTTTGCTTCAATATATCCACCTATTATCTCAACAAAGTCGGAGGCCAAGCGGTCTTAGGAAGACAATTAG
>JAZNZQ010000044.1:0-5789 GCA_045595035.1 Eubacteriales bacterium
CAGACGAACAACTTAAAGCGCTCCAAGGCGTAGAGCTTGATATATTTAAGTCCTTTGTCGAGGTCTGCGAGAAGCTCGGTATTCGCTATTATCTTTTGGCTGGAACACTTCTCGGTGCTGTTCGTCACAAGGGCTTTATACCGTGGGATGACGATATAGACGTTGGCATCCTTCGTGAGGATTATGAGAGATTTCTCGAATCCGCTCCCGAGCTTTTGCCCGCGCATCTTTTTGTGCAGAGCTACAAGAGCGACAAGGGATATCATCAGCCTTATGCAAAAATAAGAAACAGTAACACCGCATTCATTGAGATACCGATAAGGGACAATCCTATGAATCACGGTGTGTATATCGATATATTCCCGCTTGACAGATGTGATGTGAGCGTGTGCAATTCTTTCTCTTACCGCATGCGTGAGAAGATATATTTTATGAGCGCAAGCTCGCTTATGAAAAATCTCAAGCTTGATTTCAAGAGAAGAATCATCCGTGCTTGTTGTAAGCTTGTCTGCCCCAATTCCAAAAAGGCGCTTGCAAAAATTGATGCTATGCGTCGGTCTATGAAGGACGGCGATATGCTTGTCAATTTCTCGGGCGTTTACGGAGAACGCGAGATAGGACCCGCCGAATGGTACGGCGATGGTACGACACTTAAGTTTGAAGACATGACGGTTACAGTGCCTAAGGAATACGACAAACTTTTAAATCAAATATACGGTGATTATTTCTCCCCCCCCCTTCCCGAGAAGCGAATCACTACACATCAGACCTACGTAGTGGACACAAAACGCTCATACAGAGAATTTTTGGACACACAGACTATGATGTAATTTGGAGGAGAAAAATCAAATGGCTAATATTTTGTTTATATCGTCGAGTTTGGGATATGCAGGCGCGGCGAAAATGCTCACCTTTGTAGCCGAATCGCTTTCAAAGAGAGGGCATAATGTTTCTATTGCAAACTTGAAGAATACGACAGGCGATACGGGATATACACGTCCTGTTGCCGAAGAAATAGACGTAATAACGCTTGGCGGAATGTCGACTGTAGCACAGCTTCGCGAGGTCAGAAAGATAGCAAAGAAGCAGTCGTCCGACATTATTATCGGCTTTACCGAGATCCCCAATGCTATTGCGAGAATAGTCGGCTTTACGCTTGGAATCCCTTCGATAATTTCCGAGCGCGGCGACCCGACGAGATTGGGACTCGGCAAGGGATTCAAGAACGGCATTATTTTTAAGATAATCAATAGTTCACAGGGCGGAGTTTTCCAGACCGGAGGCGCACGCGACCACTACAGCCGCGGTA
Organism: Eubacteriales bacterium; assembly: GCA_045595035.1. Classification (GTDB taxonomy): domain Bacteria; phylum Bacillota; class Clostridia; order Oscillospirales; family CAG-272; genus CAYZHW01. The sequence continues at coordinate 1,310 of JAZNZQ010000044.1, forward strand.
TGCAAAAACGCGGAATTGTAATACCTAATCCGATTTTTATTACGGGCGAAGTGCCCTTCGTGCCATATGACAAGCGCGAAAAGAGCGTTGTGTCGGTAGGGCGCCTTGACAATATGCAGAAGCGATACGACGTTATGCTCGATGCATTTAAGCTTTTCTCGGACAAGCATCCGGATTATGTCCTGAAGCTTTACGGAAAGGGCTCTGACGAGGAGCTTATAAAGAGCTGGACAGAGGACAGAGGACTTACGGAAAAGGTCAAGTTTATGGGGCTTACTACACAACCGATGCAGGATACCTGCGGGGACGGAATGTTCCTTATCACCTCGGATTTCGAGGGAATATCGAACTCACTTCTCGAGGCGATGGCGATAGGGCTTCCGTGCGTTTCGACCGACCATACGCCGGGCGGTGCGCGCCTTCTTATCACCGATCATGAAAACGGTCTTTTGGCGCCTGTTGAGGATGCGGCGGGACTTGCGGCAGCTATGTGCGAGTTTGCCGAGGATGAGTCCTTGGCGGCAAAGTGCGGTGAGAATGCAAAGGACGTTGTAAACCGCTTTGCTCCCGAAAAAATAATCGATATGTGGGAAGAATACATAAATAAGCTTATAAAAAAGTAAATTGGAGATTATTATGTCAAAGATAAAACGTTTGGTAAAGAAACTGTTTTATTCCTTCCGTTGCGACGAGGAATCGTATATAGCTTATCTGCGTGCAGGCGGGGCTGAGATAGGTGAGCGTGTCAGGATCTATGACCCGCAGACAACACTTATCGATGTTACGCGTCCGTTTATGATAAAAATAGGCGACGATGTGCAGATAACGAGCGGAGTTACCATACTTACACACGGTTACGACTGGAGCGTGCTCAAGGGAGTGTACGAAGAGGTGTCGGGCTCCTGCGGTGAGGTCGTTATCGGTAATAATTGCTTTATCGGTATGCAGACTACCATTCTTAAGGGCGTGCGTATCGGAAATAACTGCATCATCGGTGCAAACAGCTTGGTAAACAAGGATATCCCCGACGGATGGGTGGCTGCCGGCAACCCCGCAAAGCCGATCATGACGGTGGAGGATTATTATAAAAAGAGAATGGAAGCCCAACTCCGCGAAGCGACCGAGCTTTACCGTTGCTACGTGAAACGAGTCGGCAAGGAACCGTCGGTTGACGTATTTGACGAATTCTTCTGGCTTTTTGGCGAGCGCCGGTGCGACAAGCTGACCGAGGGGCAGAAGGCGAAGATGAGATGTGTCGGCAACTACGATGCTTCCATGGAGCGTTATCTTGCCACTAAGCCGATGTTTGACGGCTACGAAGAATTTTTGGAGTATATGAGAAAGAACTCCGACTGAAATCAAAAAAGGAAATTAGAATGGAAAACACGATCAAAAAAGGCATAAAGCTTGACAAGTATTCTATAGGAAGCTTTCTTGCATATTGCTATATTTTCACTTCATACGTCGCGCAGGACATAGTTATCAGCTCAAGCTTGAATTCCTTGTTCCTCTATGCGTTTCTTTTGTCCTCTGCGTATATTCTGGCGACCGAAATGAAGCTGTACAAAAAGTCGCTCGACTTTGTTGTATGGTACGGTGCGTTTATGGTATTTTCGGCCGTGCTTATGCTTCGTATGCCGAATATCTCGGGCGTATTCAACTCCTTTTACGTAATGATAGTTGCCTTTTTGGTCTCGTGCTCGGTGCAGATACACGTAAAAACCGAAGAAAAATTCAATGCTATGTGCCGTTGCTATGCGCTATCGGCGGCTGCCTTTGCGCTTCTTCTGTTCTTTACGGGAAACCTGAAAGGTGATGCCGAAAACCGCCTCGGTCAGGAGCTGCTTGGCAATGCAAACATTTTTGCCGGACTTATGATGATTGGTGCGATGTACGCAGTTTGGCTCATCGTATATGAGGCAAAAAAACCGCTTTCGGTTATTTTTTGGTGTGCGGTCCTTGCGATAGACGTATATTCACTTATGCTTTCGGGCGGTAGAAAGTTCTTCGTTATCCCCTTTGTTTTTTTATACATCCTTTTATGGTTTAAAAAAGACAAAAAGGGACGCAGACACATCTTTATGTATACTATAATTTTTGCAATTCTTGTTGCAATATTATGGGTGATGATAATGGAGATCCCCTCGCTGTATAACGCTATCGGCGTGCGAATGGAGGGCTTTATAAAGAACATCGGCGGAGAAGAAGGAGATGCTTCTTCTGAAATAAGAGATGTGATACGTAATCTTGCGTTCGAAAAATGGCTGGAGAAGCCGATCTTCGGATACGGATTTGACAGCTTTAAGTATCTTGCCCAGCGCGAGGTCAACCATTTTTACTATTCGCACTGCAACTATACCGAGCTTCTGTACAGCGGTGGAATATTCTATTTCATTCTGTATTATTGGTTTTCTTTCAGACTTCTAAAAAAATGCTATGTTGGCAAAAATATTGCTCTTCCGTACAAAGCGTTTGCCGTTGCCGTTGCACTCAGCTTGACTTTGTTTGATTACGGTGCGGTCACCTATAACTCTACAACACAGATATGTATGCTTATGATGGCAAACTGTGCGACCGGTATGTTGGGAAAAACGACAAAAGGAGATTTATGAGATGGGAAAATTAAAAACATTTGCCGATATGATGTTGCACGACAGAAAAGCTCTTAACAAGGCGATCGCGTGGAATCTCTCGTGCTCAAAGTTCTCACACGTTATACCCGATAAGGCATATTTGAAATATATGTACAAGGCACATTTCGGTAAAAAGCTTGATTTGAAGGATCCTAAAGCTTTTAATGAAAAGCTCAACTGGCTCAAACTCTATAACCGCGACCCGGAGCAGATAAAGCTGGTCGATAAATATGAAGTGAAAAAGTACATAGCCGATACTATAGGCGAGGAGTACGTCATCCCCACGCTTGGCATATACGATAGCTTCGACGAGATAGATTTTGATGCGCTCCCCGACAGATTTGTGCTTAAATGCACACACGATTCGGGCAGTACGATAATCTGCCGCGACAAGGCAAACTTTGATATTGATGCGGCAAGAAAAAAGCTTACCCGCAAGCTCGGCATGAATCTGTTCTGGCACGGACGCGAGTGGCCGTATAAGGTGGTTAAACCTCGCATAATTGCGGAAAAGTATATCACTTTTGACGGTGATGCTCCCGAGGACTACAAATTCTTTTGCTTTGACGGTGATGTGAAGTGTTTTAAGGTCGATTACGACAGATTCAAGGACCACCGTGCAAACTATTATACTCCGGATGGCGAGCTTATGAGATTCGGTGAGGTGGTTTGCCTGCCCGATTTTGAGCGCGATGTTAAGCTGCCGAAAATGAAGGATGAAATGATAGCTCTGGCAAAACGTTTATCCGCAGGACACCCGTTTTTGCGAGTTGATTTTTATGAGCTTGATGACAAAATATATTTTGGAGAGCTGACCTTTTACCCCGCATCCGGCTTCGGTCCGTTTACACCCGAAGAATGGGATCTAAAATTGGGTGAATGGATAAAGTTGCCGTCCAAAACAAAATAAAAGGAGACTGTTATGCAAATTCTTATCGGTGCTGACCTTGTTCCCACTGTTTCTAATTTTGACCTTTTCAGGGCAGGCGATGCGGCATTGCTTGTCGGAGACAAGTTGCTTGATGTTTTAAAAAAAGCAAATTTGCGGGTATTCAATCTTGAAGTGCCGCTTTGTGATACGGCTTCTCCGATTGAAAAATGTGGTCCTGCGCTCATTGCACCTACCGATACTGTTGCGGGATACAAAGCTATCGGTGTCGATATGCTTACACTTGCAAACAACCACATTTTAGACCAAGGACAGGCGGGATTAGAAACTACTATAAATGTACTTGATGAGTCGGGTATTGCTTACGTCGGCGGCGGTACTTTGGAGGATGCAAAAAAAGCGTGCTTTATTGAACTCGGCGGCAAAAAGATCGGTATATATGCGTGTGCAGAGCATGAGTTTTCGATTGCAAAAGAAAATGCCCCGGGCGCCAATCCCTTTGATCCGCTCGAGTCGCTCGACCATATTGCTGAGATGAAAAAAAAGTGCGACTATTCTGTCGTGCTTTATCACGGCGGTAAGGAGCATTACAGATATCCGTCCCCCTATTTGCAGAAGGTCTGCAGAAAAATTGTTGAAAAGGGCGCAGACCTTGTTGTGTGTCAGCACAGCCATTGCATTGGTTGTGAGGAAAAATATGACAATGGCACCATTGTGTACGGTCAGGGTAACTTCTTGTTCGATTATTCGGACAGTGAATTTTGGCAGGCAGGTATGCTTCTTTCGCTTGATGAGAATGGTACTGTGTCTTATATCCCTTTGAAAAAGCAGGGCAATACCGTCCGCTTAGCAGAAGGGGATGAAGCCGCAGAGATAATGAACGGCTTTGTAAAAAGAAGCGAGGAGATAAAGCAGGATGGCTTTATCGAGAAAAAGTATAAAGAATTTGCCGATTCTA
>JAZNZQ010000045.1:0-4973 GCA_045595035.1 Eubacteriales bacterium
AAATTTTTTTAAAGAAGGTCTTAAAATCACGGTCGAGCGCATCGAGCTTGTCCGCGTAGGATGTGAAATTCGCCTCATACACAGCCGCATTGTCTCGGTCGAGTGCAGACAGGGCATCCGCGATCGATCGGCAAATGCTCCTTGCGTTTTCGGGTGAGGTCCATACGTGCTCATCGTATTCTTTGCCGTGCTCATGAGTGTGTACCGTCTCGTAAAGAGTTACGGCATCCATCATTTTGAGCGTGTTTGCCGATGTATCAAGCGAGTCTAAAACATCTTCCACCCAGCTATCCGACTCTCCGCCGGTATATATAAAGAGGTCACATCTTGATATATTTATAATATCCTTTGCGCTCGGCTCATACGAATGGCTTTCGGAGCCGACAGGCAGAAGCATGCTAACATTTGCCGCATCACCTGCGATCTCACGTGCGAAATCGTACGCGGGAAAGACGGTCGCGATCACGTTTATCTTGCCGTTATCCTCCGCAGTCCTGCCGCATCCGACCGTAAAGGTTAACAAAAGAGCAAGAAGTAAAACTATTGTATATATCTTCTTCATCTTATCTTCCTTTGCAGGTTTTACATATTCCGTATATGACGGTCCTTCTCGGGTCTACGGTAAATCCGTGATCGGCTCCGAGATGTTTTTCCATATTTTCCATAAAGGAGCACTCAGCGCAAACAAGCTCGCCGCATTTCGTACAGCGGAGATGAAAATGCCCCTCGCAGGACTCTTGCGGATGAAACTGATATCTCGCGCCGTCTGCGGCGTTTGATATCACCTTATTGAGCTTTCCCTCATCGGAAAGTTTTGAAAGATGTCTGTATATCGTTGCTTCTCCGAGTCCAAGTTCGGGTAATGCTATAAGCTCCGCCGCCGAAAAAGATCTGTCGGGATGAGCTTCAAAAAAACCAAGAAGCGCACTTCTCTGCTTTGTTTTATATCTTTTACCTTCCATTTTACACCTCATTTTGATAGTGACTATCATATTATAACCTAAAATGTACAAAAATGCAACCGCTTTTTTTACAAAAAGATTGATAAAATCAAAAAATTATGTTACGATTATTGTATATACACATTCGGAGGTATGAATGATGGCAGAAAAGAACAGCGTTTTGTTTCGAAATTCTGTAAACGGATACAACAAGGGCGACGTCAACGCATATATAATGAATATAAACAAGGAGCTCGAGGAGGCCGATAAAAAAGCTTCAGATGCAAAAAAGGCACTTGAAGAGATTAAGGCGAGCTTTGACGGGATGGAAGCCAAGCTTTACGAGCAGGAAGCTCTTATATCGGCACAGTATGAAACTATAGACAAGCTCAAGGAAGAGCTTGCCGCAAAGGCCGAAAAGGAAACCGATAACTACGACACGGCGCTTTATGATGAAATGAGCGCAAAGATCGGAAATATACTTATCGATGCAAAGAAGAATGCCGATGAGATAACCGAAAACGCAAAGGCAGAAGCAAAGGAATATCTTGAAAATGCAGGTACGGCTATATCCGAAGCATCCGAGAAAACACTCAAAAACATCACTCTTGATATGTGCGACGGTGTAGACGGATGCTACAAGGAAGCAACTGCATACATGAACGCGCTCCAGATAGAGGTAAACCGCCTCCTCTCCGAATTTTCAAGCAAAAACAAAGCGATGAACGAACGCATAAAGGCGCTCCACTCCTCGCTTTCAAAGAATATAAGCCAAGAGATAAATTCTCTCTCGGACGAAGCAAAAACGATACAGTCCTACAAGAATATCCCCGGCAAAAAGCACAACGTATGATCCGGGACGTGAGCTTATGAATATAGGAAAAAAGATTAAAAAAGTCAGACTCTCCAAGGGCATGACACAGACCGAGCTTGCGGGAGAGCAGATAACAAGAAATATGCTGAGTCAGATCGAGAACGGCTCGGCGACTCCGTCGGTCTCTACGATATCATACATAGCTCAAAAGCTTGAGATGCCCGTCGGATATTTTCTTGCCGAATCTGAAAACGATTTTCTTTACAGTAAGATGCTCTGCATTGATTCTGTAAAGAAAGCATACGCAGAGAGAAGATATGAAGATTGCATAGAAATATGCAAAGAGAATCTGCGCGAGTTTGATGACGAGCTTTATATGATAATGTGCGAGTGCCATTTCCGCATGGCTCAGTCTCATTTTGAAAAAGCGCATCTGATATCAGCTCATAAAGAGTTCAATACTGCGCTTCACCACGCCGAAAAAACGGTATATAACGTTGAATGGATACGTACCTCTGCATTCGTATATCTGCAGTTTATAGGCGATCTTGTCCCTTCCCTGCACACCGAACCTATCCAATCCGGCGATCTCGACGGAGGATCACGTCTTTTCAGCGACATGAATACATATATGAGTGCAAAAAAGTCCATTGATGAAGGGAATCTCGACGACGTGCATGCTCTGTTATGCCGAAGGGATCTTTGTGAAAGCCCTCTTGCCGCACACATAAAAGCAAAGCTTGAAATGAAAAATGAGAATTTTGCGCTCGCATTCGAGATAATGGACGGAATAATAAAGAATGAAAGCGCAAAAAGATACGGCCAGCCCCTGCTCTTTGCCATTTATTCGGATATGGAGATATGCTGCCGAGAAAACAAAGATTTTGAGAATGCATACAAATATGCAATAAAAAAATCCGAAATAATTCCCGAAATGGGAAAATAAAAAACAGGATTCTTTACGAATCCTGTTTTTCGTCTTTAATCAGCTTTTTCAGAAAGATAATTTACAACGTCGCCGACGGTGATGAACTTGTGGATCTCCTCATCGTCTATTTCGATATCGAATTTCTCTTCGCAATTAAGTACAAGGTCAGCAAGCTCGAGAGAGTTGATCCCAAGATCACCTATAAGCTCGGCATCCATAGTTACGTCTGCGGGATCCACCTGAAGCTCCTCGACAAGTAATTCCTTTACTTTTTCAAACATATTTGTTTCCTCCAAAATAGAATTGTTTTATCGATATAATTCATTTTTCACTACCGCCGCACTTTTTTATATAAAAAACATGCTCCCTTGCGGTTCAACTATTTCATTATATAAGACTTTTTGTCATTTGTCAAGTTTTAATGTCTAATTTACATTTTCCACTTGATTATTTGTCCGATGTATTATATAATATTATATAATTACAAATTTTATGAAAGGATGGCTTTGATAACCTCAAAAGCCGTGTATAGAATTATGTTAAAACGGTATATTGCATTTTTATCAGCGTGCGTTATGTGTCTCGCTGTTTTCTCCGGATGCACAACAAGAAAACCGACATACGACGAACCTGAAATAACCACCGAAGCACCCGAAGAAACTACAGCCGCCCCCGAAGAGACCACAGCGGCTCCCGAAGAGACAACGGCTGCTCCCGAAACGACCGAAGCACCCGGATTTGATCCCGCGGCTCCCATCGAATCAAAGCGTCAAAAGTATCATATTGAGGTCTCTCTTGCGGCACAGATAGTATATATATACGACCTTACCGAGGACGGCGAAAAGGGTGAGCTTGTCAAAGCGATGCTCTGCTCCACAGGACGCGAGGGACACGAGACACCCGAGCAGAAATGGATCATCCTTGACGAGGACGTAAAGCAGTACTCCAAGTACCGTATGCAATGGCTCAACGGCGGGGTTACGGGACAGTTTATGACAAGAATATGGAACATCAAGGAAGAAAACGGCGTTGAAGATTACTATTGGTCAAGCTATCTCTTTCACTCCTCTCCGTATGCCGGAATGTCAAGCGAAAAGCTTAAGGCGGACGAATGGAACAAGCTCGGCACGCCTGCATCCGACGGATGCATCAGACTCACTGTACAGGATGCAAAATGGCTCTATACATATGTAGCTCCTTATTCTTACGTATACACCATCAAGGGCGAAGAGGATCCCGAGCTTTGGGCAAAGCTCAAGCTTGATCCCATTCCTTCGGATGCAACACGCGATCCTACCGACGTAGATAAATACCCGGAGGAATAAAATGGCTCTTTTGAAAAAAGCGAAGTCTATTCTTGTAAATACCTGTGTTATCTTCTCTCTCACGGTATTTCTTGTGCTCTCTCTTTGGGCTGCGATCTCAGGTTCAAAGCTTGCTTCTACCGAAATGCTTTTGATACAAGCCCTGATCGCGCTTGCGTTTTCGTTTATTATCGCTTGCCTTAATGAAATATTTAAGGTACGCTCACTTAAAATATTCTGGCGAGTCTTTATTCATTTCGCCGGATGTATGCTCTGTTTCTATCTTTTCTTCATACGTATGGGCAGCTACGCCGAAAAAAATTCGGGGGAGCTTATCATAATGATTCTTGTCGGACTGATATACGTTGTTATCGCCGCGATAGTCCTTCTTGTACGTCATATACGAAACAGAAAAGTAAGTGACGGTGAAAAGTATGAAGCGCAGTTTAATTTTGAAAAATGATTTTAAAGGTCGGTGATCCAGGTGAAAAACAATAAACAGGACAATTTTAATATTTTTTTCACAAGACTTGTCGTCATCACGGCTATTGCATTATTGGTTTTTGTGATAATTCTTTTGGGTGTAGGAATCGCTAACGGACAAAAGGATCCGTCTGCTCTCCCGAGTGAAACCACAGAAGCTCCCGAAACTACAAAATCTCCCGAAACAACAAAGATCCCGGAAACTACAAACACGCCCGAAACGACAAAGGCACCCGAAACCACTCTGCCGTCAGATACCACAAAAGCACCAGAAACCACACCACCATCACCTCCCCCCGAAGGAGTGCCCAATACAGTTGTAAATTGGGACAAATTCAACTCGAGTAAGGCGACTCTTCGTGAAACTGCCGATCTCGGCAAGGAATATATCGATAAGATAATATTCCTCGGAGATTCAACCTCCAACGGACTTCGCGCTTACGGTGTTCTCTCTGACGGACTTAACACAAAGCAGAAGTCGGATCGTAGCCATGTCGTTCTGT
>JAZNZQ010000046.1:0-3488 GCA_045595035.1 Eubacteriales bacterium
AAGACCGCTTGGCCTCCGACTTGTTTGCGGCACTCTTCTTCTTCTTCTTCTTCGGTTGATCTTCTGTCTCTCTCGATTTCGGAGACGCAGAGTTGGAGAGATGGGTAGAGTTAAGTCATTCAAGGATGAGCTTATGAGCGAGTCAACTCATAAATGTGAGAGCGAATACGAAAAAGATGTGTTTTCGGGAAACGAAGCGTCACAAAGCTATAAAATACTTGAGCACGACAAAAAAATCGGTATATATTCAACCGAAAGTGATGAATTACTTAAGGTTCTCGATGTTTTTGTTGTTACTCTTCCCCGCGCCGATCAGGAAATGCTGAAAAACGGAATATACGCGGCATCGGAAAAAGAGCTTATATCACTTGTCGAGGATTATACGTCTTGACTATTTTATGGCGACGTTTTCTTTTCCTATAAGCGAGTATAGCTCACGAAGAGTAAAGTCGTTAAGCGCAAGACCGATGTTGTTGAGCTTTATATACTTGCTTGTCAACGTATCATAAAAGAAGACCGTTGACTCACCCGTGAAGATCTCGATAAAACTGAGAACGCGCCTTGCTTCGGGAGAGTCTTTTCCAGGAACTCTTATATAGACACGTTTTGCGCTCCCGGATACTGTCTCAACATCATTTTGGACTGTCGGCTCGACGGTCCTTTTTTTGTTGTTATCGGGCAGATCCTTTACCGAATTCAAAATGATCTTTGCAGGTTCATCTTCACGCAGCGAAAGCGTTCCCTCAATGGCTACAACACTATCGGGCAAAAGGAGATGCTCAAAACGTGCAAGCTGCTTCGGAAAAACTATTATCTCTATCTCGGCATATCTGTCTTCAAGCGACACAAATGCCATTTTTTCATTGTTTTTCGTGTTTTTAAGTGTTCTTGAAGAAATTATTCCCGCAACAACGACTCTTTGCTTGTCGGCATAATTTACTCCCTCGTGTGTGCCATCCTGCTCGAATGCGGCAAATATATCCGAAACGCTGTCGGGCGAAAGCTCGTCTATTGCGCGGCTGTATCCGTCAAGCATATGACCCGAGAAATACAGACCCGAAACCTCTTTTTCATAAAAAAGCTTTTCTTTGAGAGTAAGGTCCGGAATATCGGGATACTCATATGCGATCGCAAGTGCGGTCGGAGCTGAGTTTGGCTGAGGAGAAAAAATATCGATCTGTCCGCTGATATTACTTCCGCTTCTGCTATTGCACTGCTCTATTATCTTTTCATAGGAAGCAAGCAAGCGGCTTCTGTATATGCCAAGCTTGTCAAACGCACCGCTTTTTATAAGCGATTCGACCTGACGCTTGTTCATATCATATTTCGACATTCTTTCAACAAAAGAATCAAACGAAACGAACTCCCCGTATTCCCTCTCGTGAATGATATTCTTAATAAACTGCTCGCCGACACCCTTAAGTCCGAGAAGACCGAATCTGATGTCGTCATCAACTACGTGAAAATTGACCATGCTTTTATTTATATCGGGTGGAAGAACGCGAATTCGCTTCTTTGTGCACTCAGCGATATATTCAGCCATTTTCGGTCCGCTTCCAAGCACCGAGGTAAGGAGCGCTGACATATAATGCTTCGTATAATGGGTCTTAAGATAAGCGGTTCTGTACGTGATCTGAGCATATGCAGCAGCGTGACTCTTATTAAAAGCATAATTTGCAAAGCTTGCCATATCGTCGAATAGCTTTTCGGCTTTTTCGCGCGATATTCCCTTATTCGATGCGCCGAGAATAAAGCTTTCCCTCTCGGCTTCAAGCACGTCCGCCTTCTTTTTTGACATAGCACGGCGCACAAGGTCCGCTCTACCGAAGGTATATCCTGCAATATCGCGGAATATACGCATTACCTGCTCCTGATATACGACACACCCGTAGGTCGAACGAAGTATCGGCTCAAGCTCGGGAATATCTTATACTATCTTGGAAGGATCTGCGCGGTATTCTATATACTTGGGTATCGAATCCATAGGTCCCGGGCGATAGAGCGCAATGGCGGCAAGTATATCGTCTATGTTCTCGGGCTTCATCGTTTGAAGCACCTGCCGCATACCGCCCGATTCAAGCTGAAAGACGCCGTTTGTTGCGCCTTGTGATATAAGCTTATACGTAGCATCGTCATCCATAGGAATAAGGCAAATATCAAAGGACTTGTCCTCTTCCCTTATCTGAAGCTCGGCTTCATGTATTATTGTGAGATATCTGAGGGCAAGAAAGTCGAATTTCAAGTATCCGAGCTTTGCAATCGTGTCCATATCGTACTGTGTTATGATGGCACCATTGCTGACTGACAAGGGCAAAGAGGATGAAAGCTCGGCATCGGTTATAACAACACCTGCGGCGTGCACCGAAATATTTCTCGGCATGCCCTCTATTGCACGCGCGGTATCAATAAGCTTCCTTACCTCATCTGAGGAAACGTAAAGGTCTGCAAGCTTTTTCTCGGATAGCGCTTTTTCGATAGTTATATCAAGCTCACGCGGAATAAGATTTGCGACAACGTCAACGTCGGAGTACGACATTCCAAGTGCCCGTCCTACGTCCCTTATCGCGGCTCTGGCGGCAAGAGTACCGAAGGTTATTATCTGTGCTACGTGGTCGCGTCCGTATTTTTCCGTAACGTGCTCAATGACCTCGTCGCGCCTGTCGTAACAGAAGTCAACGTCGATATCGGGCATGCTTATTCTCTCAGGGTTGAGGAAACGCTCGAAAAGAAGTCCGTATTTAATAGAATCTACGTCGGTGATACCGATGAGATACGCAACGAGACTGCCTGCTCCCGATCCACGTCCCGGTCCCACAGGAATATCTTTGCTTTTTGCAAATGCAATATATTCTCTTACAATAAGAAAATAGTCCGAAAAGCCCATAGAATCGATCACTGAAAGCTCGTATTCTATACGCTCTGTGTATTCTTCCTTTGTATGGGTCAAGTCAAAATTTATATAGCTCTCGTCTATCCTTTTTTCAAAACCGCGGTATGCAAGCGCACGAAGAAGCGCCGACGCGCTCATATTTCCATCGGTTTTGTAGGTGGGAAGGTAGTGATTGTCAAAGTTAAACTCAAAGTTGCACATATCGGCAATTTTAAGTGTGTTTTCTATGGCCGACGGATAGCCCGAGAATATCGACTCCATCTCGTATGTGCTCTTATAGTAGAACTCGTCGGTCTCGAAGCCCAACGGCTTGCCGTCGGTAATTACGTTGTTGGTCTGTATGCACATAAGAATTGCCTGCATCTCGGAATCCGTACGTCTTAAATAGTGCACGTCGTTTGTTGCTACAAGCGGAATTCCGTATTTCCTGGAGATCTCGGCTATAGCGGGAATAACGACACGCTGCTCTTCTATGCCGTGGTCCTGTATCTCAAGGTAAAAGTTTCCTTTACCGAAGATACGCGAAAGCTCAAGCGCATAGTGCTCCGCTTCCTCGACATCACCTCGGATTATAGATTTTGGAATATATCCGGCAAGA
>JAZNZQ010000047.1:0-15504 GCA_045595035.1 Eubacteriales bacterium
GAGAGGGTACGTTCATTTTGAACGCGACTATCTCCAGCGCTTCTATAACGAGGGCAAGCTTAAGCTCGGCGTGTATAAATTTGACGGTGTAGTGCTCAATAACGGAGACGTCGGAAGCTATTTTGCAAATAATATGGCTCTGCTTAAAAAGGATATAAGAGAGGGCTTGTTCCTTCCCGATACTCCCATTTACACAAAGGTCAGAGACGAGGCCCCCAGCTACTACGGCGAGGGCTCGTGCGTATCCAACTGCATTATAGCCGACGGATGCGTCGTACGCGGTGAACTCAAGGACAGCGTTATATTCCGCGAGGTCTCGGTCGATGCGGGTGCGAAGATAAAATCGAGCATCATAATGCAGGGTGCAAAGATAGGTGCGGGTGCTGAGCTTGAGTGTGTCATTCTTGACAAGAACGTCACAGTAAGCGAGGGCGCGTGCTTAAAGGGAACACCCAAGCATCCGGTCATAGTTAAAAAGGGAGAAACAGTATGAAGATCGTTTTCGCGGCAAGCGAAGCCGCACCGTTTATAAAGACAGGAGGCCTGGGCGATGTCGCCCAGGCTCTTCCCGAGGCGCTTTCGGAATATAAGGGCAATGAGGTATTGCTCTTTTTGCCCTATTATGCTAAAATAAAGGAAGATCCGAATATAGAGGTGGAGCGTGTAGGTGAGTTTACTACGAAGCTCTCCTGGCGAAACTCTTACGTCGGACTTATGAAGTACAAGAGCAAGCGCAGAAAACTTCGCGTATACTTTATTGACAACGAGTATTATTTCAAACGCGGTGCGACCTACGGAGAGCACGATGACGGAGAGCGTTTTGCATTTTTCTGCAAGGCGATACTCGAGTCGCTCATATATCTCGGTGAGAAGCCGGACGTGATACACTGTAACGACTGGCAGACGGCGCTTCTTCCCGCAATGCTTCACGCATTCTATGAAGAAAAGCTGGGGGCGGCAAAGACTGTATTTACCATACATAATATCGAATTTCAGGGGTGGGCGGATCCGTACTTCCTTTGTGACGTATTGGGACTTCCGGATAATTACGAGAATACCTTCGCGTATAACGGTGCCCTTAACTTTGTAAAGGGAGCTATTCTTTCCTGTGATGCGCTTACGACCGTTTCTCGTACCTATGCAAAGGAGATCTGTTATCCCTATTTCGCGCACGGTCTTTCGTCTGTTATATGCGACCACGCCTTCAAAACGTCGGGCATCGTAAACGGTATCGACGTTGCGGGCAACGATCCCATGACCGATCCCGATCTTGCCGAAAATTACGGTGACAAGTCCTATGAAAAGGGAAAAGCGGCGTGCAAAGCCGAGCTTCAGCAGACGCTAGGCCTTCCCGTGAGAGCCGACGTACCGCTTATCGGTCTTGTGTCACGACTTGTCTCGCACAAGGGACTCGATATTATGTGTGAGGCGATCGATAAAATGATGGAGAAGGATATACAGTTCGTTATCCTCGGCACGGGAGATAATTATTACGAAAACAAGCTTGCCGATGCCGCATCAAAATATCCGAATAAGCTTTCGCTGAATCTTAAGTTCAGTCGTGCTCTTGCATCGAAGATATATTCGGCAAGCGACCTGTATCTCATGCCCTCAAAAAGTGAGCCGTGCGGACTTTCCCAGCTGCTTGCTATGCATTACGGCTCTGTGCCGATCGTTCACGAGACGGGCGGACTGAAGGATACGGTAGTGCCCTTTGATATCACAACGGGCAAGGGAATGGGCTTCACCTTCAAGCAATTCAATTCCGAAGATATGCTCGATGCACTAGGTCGTGCACTTGACGTATATAATAATAAGGGCTTATGGAAAAAGGTTACCGAAAACGGTATGAGCGCCGACTTTTCTTGGAAGGTGCCCGCTGCCGAGTACATGCAGCTCTACAATAATTTGATTTCTAACGCGTAAACAAAAGGAGAACCCCGGACAATGCAAAAAAGACAAGAAGAACTGCTTGCCAGACTTAATGAGACCTCTATAAGACTTTTCTCTTGCGGTATCGCAGAAACAACAGAAAAACAGGCGTACAAGGTGCTTGGCACAATGCTTCGCGAGATGCTTGCGAAAAAGAGAAAGGAGTATAAGGATTCCTACAAGGCAAAGGACAGAAAGAAAGTTTACTATATGTCCATGGAATTTTTGGTAGGCACTTCGCTTCGCAATAATCTTTACAACCTTGGTATTGAAGATGATATGAGAGCGGTCATGGCTTCTCAGGGCTTCAATATAGACAATATATACTCACTTGACCCCGATGCGGGACTTGGAAACGGAGGCCTCGGCAGACTTGCCTCCTGCTATCTTGATTCGCTTACGGGAAACGATCTTCCTGCGACCGGCTTTTCTATAAGATATGAGTTCGGTATCTTTAAGCAGAAGATAGTTGACGGCTGGCAGCTTGAATTCCCCGATAACTGGCTCGAGAGGGGAGAGGTATGGCTTCAGCCCCGCGAGGATGAGAGCTACGAGATAAAATTCGGCGGAAAGGTCACCGAATGGTACGATAACGGACAGTTCCGCACCGCACAGACGGGATATCAGAGCGTTATCGCCGTGCCTTACGATATGTATATCTCGGGCTATAACTGCAAGGCGGTAAATAAGCTCGTTCTATGGAGCGCAAAGCTTCCCAACTTTGATATGGGTGCTTTCTCGCGCGGAGAGTACGTTCGCTCGCTCGAGCAGAATACGATGGCAGAGGTCATCTCAAAGGTCCTCTATCCCGCAGACAATCACACCGAGGGAAAGCGGCTTCGCTTGAAGCAGCAGTATCTGCTTGTCAGCGCATCTCTTCAAAGTATTATAAAAGAGCATCTTAAAAAGCATAAGACTCTCTCGGATCTTTACGATTACGTTGCTATCCACATAAACGATACACATCCCGCACTCTGTGTGCCCGAGCTTATGCGTCTTCTTATGGACGAACACGGCTACGGATGGGACGAGGCGTGGTCTATATGCGAAAAGACACTTTCCTACACAAATCACACGGTCATGAGCGAGGCGCTTGAACGTTGGAGTGAGTGGCTCTTTGAGGAGCAACTCCCTAGAGTCTACGCTATAGTTAAGGAGATAGACAGACGTACAAGGGAAAAGCTCAACGCCTTCTATCCCGGAGACTGGGGTAAGATAGAATATATGGCGGTCATCGGCGGCGGAGAGGTCCGTATGGCAAATCTTTGTCTCGCTTGTTGCCATAAGATAAACGGAGTTTCCAAGCTCCATACCGAAATACTCAAGGAGAGCATCTTCTCGGATTATTACAAGATGGACGAGAGCCGTTTCGTAAACGTTACAAACGGTATTGCATACCGCCGTTGGCTCTGTCAGTCCAACCCTACGCTTACCTCTTATCTTACCGAGATAATCGGTGACGGCTTCAAGAAGGATGCAAACGAGCTTGAAGATCTGTTGAAGTATAAGAATGACAAAGAGGTGCTCGATGAGCTTGCAAGGATAAAGCTCGTCAACAAGCGCCGTCTTGCCGCATATATCGCTGAGAAAAACGGCGTGAACGTTGACCCGAATTCACTCTTTGACGTACAGATAAAGCGCCTTCACGAGTATAAGAGACAGCTTTTGAACGTCCTTCAGATACTCTGGATGTACAATCATATAAAGACACACCCGAACGAGGAGTTTGCACCCAGAACCTTTGTGTTTGCGGCAAAGGCATCGGCGGGCTACGATATGGCAAAGCAGATCATCAGTCTTATTTCTGCAGTGTCGAATCTTCTCAACTCCGACCCCGTAACACACGATAAGCTTAAGGTGGTCTTTGTCGAGGACTACAAGGTATCCTTGGCTGAGATCATCGTTCCCGCGGCAGAGATATCCGAGCAGATATCGATCGCAGGTAAGGAAGCATCGGGCACGGGTAACATGAAGCTTATGATAAACGGCGCGGTGACCCTCGGTACTATGGACGGTGCAAACGTTGAGATATTCGAGCAGGTAGGGCGCGAGAATATGTTCCTCTTTGGTATGAACGTGGATGAGGTAAACGAGCTTTGGTCGCGCGGATATTCTCCCAAGGACTACCTCTTAGCAGACCCCGAGCTTGCCGACGTTATAAAGATGCTCACCTCGGGTGTGCTCGGACGCCGCTTTGACGATATTGCCGCATCGCTTCTTTCGGACAGATTCGGTGTTGCCGACAGATATATGGCTATCGCCGACTTTGCCGATTACAGACGCGCGCAAAAAGAGGTCGGTGAGACATATCTTGACCGCTATAAGTTTATGTCGATGTCGCTTTGCAATATAGCTAAGGCGGGCATATTCTCGGCTGACAGATCTGTGCTTGAATACGCAAACGGAATTTGGAAAATGTGAAATGAGAATTCTCTACAACAGTAAAGATAAAAACTTCAAAACGCCCTTCGGTACTCTTACCGAAGGGCAAAAATGTAAGATTTCTGTTCATATCCCCGCTTCCTGCAAGACGGTCCTCTCCGAGCTTATCTTTTTGCGGGACGGCGGTGAGCAATGCGCCGCCTTTACCATGAAAAAAAGCGGGGAGTACGGGGATTACGAGATATATTCCTGTAATTTTGCCTTGGCGGATGCCGCGCTTTACTTCTATTATTTTCGCATTACTACCGAGAATGAGTGCTTCTCACTTTACCGCGAGGACTACGATATGACGAATATGGAGGCGGGAGAGCTTTGGCAGCTCTCGGTCATTCCCGTCGATTTCAAGGTCCCCGCCGAATATGCTGGCGCCGTTATGTATCAGATCTTTCCCGACCGATTTTGCCGTGCGGGTGAGTGCGATCTTGCGGGAAAGCTTGAGCCGTTTTGGTTTCATGAGAGAACGGATGAGATCCCCAACCACAAGCCAAATGAGAAAGGCGAGGTCGAAAACTGTGATTTCTTCGGTGGAAACCTTAAGGGTATCGCATCAAAGCTTGACTATCTCGTATCGCTCGGAGTAAAGGTAATATACCTGAATCCGATATTCAAGGCATGGTCAAATCACAGATACGATACAGCCGACTATATGAAAATAGACGAGGCGCTCGGTACAGAGAAAGATCTTTCCGATCTTTGTCACAAGGCACATGACCACGGTATGAAGATCATACTTGACGGGGTTTTCTCGCATACAGGCAGTAACAGCGTATATTTTGACAGAGAGAATATCTTTGGAAACGGGGCATATCACAATGCCGACTCGCCATATCGCGAATGGTACGATTTCAAGCATTATCCCGATGACTACACGTCGTGGTGGGGGATTGAGACCCTGCCTTGCCTTATGGAGAACACGCCGTCATTTCGTAATTTCATTATTGAAGCCGAGGACAGTGTACTTGCTCATTGGATGCGTGCGGGTATCGACGGATTCCGTCTTGACGTCGCGGACGAGCTTCCCGATTCATTTATTTCTGCCTTTAGAAAACGCTTGAAGGGATTAGACCCAAATGCACTTCTGCTCGGTGAGGTCTGGGAGGATGCTTCCAACAAGATAAGCTACGGTGAGCGCAGACGATATTTCACGGACGGCGAGCTCGACTCGGTCATGAATTATCCGTTCAGGAAGGGAATTATCGATTACGTGACAGGTGCCGACGACGGACGTGCATTTTCAGAGTGCGTGATGACTATTGCCGAGAATTATCCGACACCTGTTCTTCACACGCTCATGAATATGCTATCGACTCACGATACACCGAGGATACTCTCCCTGCTTTCTCCCGAGAGAGCACCGGAGAAAAAGGACGAGCGCGCCACACATAAAATGAGCGACGAAGCGAGAAAAACTGCTATGAAGCGTTTTCGCGCGGCGACATTTTTGCAGTTTGTACTTCCCGGGATGCCCTGCATTTTCTACGGAGACGAGCTTGGCACAGAGGGGCTTGAGGACCCGTTCTGCCGCTCATTTTTCGACTGGGAGCGCGTGGACGGAAACGAGCTTCGTGATTTCTTTGTTTCTTTTTCAAAAATAAGACGGAGCGAGGAAGCTCTTGTTCGCGGTGATATTGAGCTTACTTGTCCCGCATCGGGCGTTGTAAAGCTTGTAAGACACTTTGACGGAGACGAGCTTATCTCGTACGTCAACATGTCAAAAAATGATATTTTTGTAGATTCGGACGAGATTATTTTTGAATTCGGAGCAGAGAGCTGCGGAAATGAATTGAAGCTCTCACCGTACGGATTTGCATTGATAAAAAACGCAAAATAAAAACAAGGGGGTATCGAATTGAAAGAAAAAAGACAAAAGAGGATCCTGAAGCTTGACCCTTATCTTTCCCCCTACGAAGATGATATAGAGCTTCGCTGTGAAAATTACAAAAAGAAAAAGAAGGAGCTTCTCCGAAAAGGAGAAACTCTTTCCGATTTTGCTAACGGATACAAATATTTCGGCTTTCATAAAAGCGAGGACGGCTGGGTGTACCGCGAATGGGCTCCCGCCGCCGATAAAATGTATCTGACGGGAGACTTTTGCGCGTGGGATATCACCGCTTGCCCCATGCAAAGAAAAGAGCACGGCGTTTTCGAAGTGTCCCTCTCTCCCGACACGCTTTCATACGGACAAAAGGTGCAGGCAATAGTCGAGCACGACGGCAAGCTTTTGCGCCGTATTCCTCTTTATGCAACACGGGTCGTGCAGGATAAGGACACGCATCTTTGGTGCGCCGAGCTTGAGGACACCATAGGTGAGTACGCATGGACAGATTCCGATTTTGTACCCGAAAAAACGCCATATATATACGAATGCCATATCGGTATGTCGGGCGAAGAAGGGCGGGTCAGCACCTATGCGGAGTTTACCGAAAACGTGCTTCCGCGTATAAAAAAGGCGGGCTACAACACAATACAGATAATGGCTGTCATGGAGCACCCGTACTATGGCTCGTTCGGTTATCAGGTCTCAAACTTTTTCGCTCCTTCCTCCAGATTCGGAAAAAGCGAGGAGCTGAAGTCACTTGTTGACCGCGCACACGAAATGGGTATCGCCGTCCTTCTTGACGTCGTGCATTCCCATGCGGTGAAAAATACCAATGAGGGAATTTGCGAGTTTGACGGCACGGTATATCAGTTTTTCCATGAGGGAGAGCGCGGAGACCATATTGCATGGGGAACAAAGCTCTTCAATTACGGAAAGAATGAAGTAATACACTTTCTGCTTTCAAACCTCAAGTATTGGATGGAGGCCTTCCATTTTGACGGATTCCGCTTTGACGGAGTCACCTCAATGCTATATCGCGACCACGGACTCGGAAGCGCATTCACCGATTATTCAATGTATTTTTCCGATAATACAGATCTCGATTCTATAACCTATCTTCAGCTTGCGAACGAGCTTGTGCACAGCATAAACAAAAATGCCGTAACTGTTGCCGAGGATATGTCGGGAATGCCCGGAATGTGTTTGCCGATACGTGACGGCGGCATCGGATTTGACTTTCGTCTTTCCATGGGTGTGCCCGATATGTGGATAAAAACGCTCAAGGAAAAGAGCGATGCCGAGTGGGATATGTGGGAGATATGGTATGAGCTCACACGCCGCCGCCCCGGGGAAAGAAATATCGGATATGCCGAGTCTCACGACCAGGCGCTTGTCGGTGATAAGACTATCATGTTCCGCCTTTGCGACGCAGAGATGTATACCAATATGAGCCGCTTTACTCCGAGCATCATAATAGACAGGGGTATCGCGCTTCATAAGATGATACGTCTGCTTTCGGCATCTTGCGCGGGAGAAGGGTATCTAAACTTTATGGGCAACGAATTCGGACACCCCGAATGGATAGATTTCCCGCGTGAGGGCAACGGATGGAGCTATCACTACTGCCGCCGCCAATGGTCGCTTGCAGATGACGGTAATTTGCGCTACCGCGAGCTTGCTGCCTTTGATGCGGCAATGATCGCGCTGCTCAAGGAAAGCACGGCTCAGACGAAAAAATTAAAGAACAGATGGGTGCATCAGGATGACAAGGTGCTCATCTATTCCAGAGGCGAGCTGCTGTTTGCCTTCAATCTTCATCCCGAACGCTCATATGAGAATTATTTCATTCCGTGCGATTCGGGCGAGTATACTGTCGCACTTTCCTCGGATGATGCGAAATACGGCGGATTTTCGCGTGTTTCGACCGATCACGAGTACAAGACTTGTCGAACACTTGACAAGAGATGCGGTTTCTTCTCATATCTTCCTTCGCGCACCGCGATCGTATTTAAGAAAAAATAACAAAAGAGAGCTGAAATATCAGCTCTCTTTTTCTTCGTATTGGGTTGGGTAAACTCCGAAATGATTGTAAAATGCGCGGCTGAACGAATATGACGAGGTGTAGTTCAAAAGATCGGATATTTCGGATATTTTAAGATCCTTTTCAAGCACAAGCCGTCTTGCTATGTCAAGCTTCTTTTTTTTGTGGTATTCAAGGAGTGTCATTTTGACCGTCTTTTTGAAAAGCGAGGAAAGATATCCGTAGCTGTATCCGTATACTGCCGAGAGCTCGTCGAGATTTTTCATCGAATAGAGATGTGTATCAATGTAATTCATTATGTTATAGCATAGAGCAAGAGGGGCGGATACAGAGAGGCAGTCGGTGTTGGGGGAGATGTTGTCGAATGCGCGGACTATAAACACCATTATCTCTCTGAAATAAGCCGAGAGAAGCTCACTTGAAAACGGCTCTTTTGTACACACCTCACCGATAGATTTTGAGACTGCTTGGGATATCCTTTCATCGTGTATTATGCGCTTGTTCGATGAATGAAACTCACCGACTATTCTGTCAAAGGAATCTGCAAAAAGCTCGTTTTTTAGGGTAAATGCATAGAAATCGAATTTTAAAGGATCACATCTGTCACTTGTTATTTTATGCGAATCATAGGGGAGGGAAAGATATATATCGCCCTTTTTGCAGGGAATATCGCAGCCGTTGGTGGTAATTATGCCTTTACCATCGGTCACGACCGTCAGCTCAAACAGATCTGTGTGCAAGTGCTCCTTTATTTGCGTATCCGATTTACAATAAAGACGTCCGAGCTGTGCCAAGTGTCCGTCATCAAGCTCGATCGGCTCCTCGAAATAATTGTGGCTTAAGTGAAACATGCCTTTCATGGGCGACACACTCCTTTCTCTTAAGCACATTATAATATCTTTTTTTCGTTCTGTCAAATACATATTCAAAGAAAATATCATAAAAAAGCACAAAAAACGCCATTTATTAAAAAATGTTATCTTTTTGAGATAATAATGGAATTGTTATTGACTCAAAAATACCTACAATGGAATTACAGAACATTTTGGAGGTGTTTTATTATGAAAAGTATCAAAACGATCGCAGTTATAGGGTGCGGAAGAATTGCCGTAAACGCGCACTTACCCGCACTTAGTAAGCTTGATGAGGTAAGGATAAAGTACGCTTGTGACATTGAGATAGCAAAGGCAGAGAGTGCAAAAAGCAAATTCCCGAAGATCGAAAACGTAATTTCGGATTACAGAACAGCACTCTCTGATGACGAGGTCGAGGCGGTATTTGTACTCACACCCAATTATTTGCATTATGAAATAAGTATGGCGGCGCTGGAGGCGGGCAAGCACGTCTTTTGTGAGAAGCCGATAACGGTAAATTACGAGCTTTCCTGCAAAATGGCAGAAAAGGCAAAAGAGAAGGGGCTTATGCTCAATATCGGTGTATGCAACAGATTCAATAAGTCTGTTGAATTGTTACGTGAGCTTAATGAAAAGGGTGAGTTTGGAAAGATATATCACGTATACTGCTCATTTAGGAGCTTTCGTTCGATTCCCGGGCTTGGCGGCGCTTTCACCACAAAGAGTATGTCGGGAGGCGGTGTGCTTATCGACTGGGGAGTGCATTTCCTCGACCTTATCCTATACATTCTCGGCGGTGCGAAGATAGAGACGATGACATGTGATGCATACAACGAGTTGGCAAAGGATATGAAGGCATACAGATATAAAAATATGTGGGCAGAGGATACTTCGAATATCGAAAACGGCATAAACGATGTAGAGGAGTTCATCACGGGTCACATACGTACGGACAAGGCAAGCATTTCCTTTAACGGCGCATGGGCGCAGAACATTGCGGAGAAGGATATGTTTATCGATCTTCTCGGTGACAAGTGCGGAGCGCGTCTTTCTTATCAGGGAAAATTCACACTGTACAGAGGTGACACCCTTGAGAGCGTTGCGCCCGAATACGATATTCCCGATCAGTATCTGTGTGAGGACAGAGCATTTATTGAGTCCATTTCAAACGGCGAGAAAAACCGTCAGTACATAGATAACGTGCTTGAAAGCGCAAAGCTGCTTGATGCCCTATATATGTCGGCGGAAAGAAAAAAAGAGGTGAGCTTTAGATGAGAAGCATCGGCTTTGTTGATTATTACATTGATGAATGGCACGCAAACAATTATCCCGCGTGGATAAAAAATGCGGCAGAAAAGCTTGGCCTTGATTTTGAGTTCAAGTACGTTTGGGCAGAGACCGCAAGCCCCAACACCGGTGTCACCACGCAAGAATGGTGCGAAAAAATGGGGGCGGTTCGTTGCCGGAGCATAGACGAGCTGTGCGAAAAGAGCGATGCGATATTCATCCTCTCTCCGACCGATCCCGACAAGCACCTTGGGTACGCAGAAAAGGTATTTGCATACGGCAAACCCACTTATGTTGACAAGACCTTTGCCGAGTGCCTCGAGAGCGCAAAAAAGATAGAAGAGGCGGCAAAAAAATACAACACGCCATTCTTTAGCACCTCTGCGCTCAGATATGCCGAAGAATTGGCGGAATTTGAGTCTCCCAAAAGTCTTTTCTTTACGGGCGGCGGACGTTCGCTTGAGGAATACGTTATTCACTGCATCGAGATGGCGGTTATACTAAAGGATGCTCCAATTGAATGCGTCAAGGTGGAAAGAGCGGGAAAAATGAAGATCATTCACGCCAAAACAAAGCTTGGAATGGAGATAGTCATTGTATATTCTCCTGCGTTTGGCTTTACGGTCAGCGTCGAATACGAGGACAAAAAGGGAAAATTCAAAAAGATAGAATCGAGCTTTTTCGATGTCCTGATTGAGCAGATACTCGCCTTTTTTGATACGGGGAAAGCCCCCTTTTCGTTTGATGAAACAATCGAGGCGATGCGCTTCCGCGACCTTGTTTTGGAAGCCGACGGATCCCCCGATAAATGGATATGGGCAAAGGAGTAAAAATGAAAAAGGGAGTTATATGCGATTGCTTTAAGATGCCGCTTGATGACAGCTTGCGACTGGCATGCGAGCTTGGCTTTGACGGAGTGCAGATATACGCGAGCGTAGGTGATTTTTCACCCGAAGCGCTTACCGACAAGAGAAAAGCGGAGATAAAGAAGATCCTTGCCGAAAAGGGACTCGAAATATCTGCACTTTGCGGTGATATGGGCGGCTACGGCTTTCAGATCGAGGCAGATAATGCAGAACGGATAGAGAAGACCAAGCGAATAATCGACCTTGCATGCGAGTTTGACTGCCACGTTATTACAACGCACATAGGCGTTATTCCGTCCGATGTTACACATCCGCGATATTCTGTAATGCTTGATGCCATGCGCGAGTGCGGAGTATATGCAAAAGAGAAGGGCGTTACTCTTGCTATCGAGACAGGTCCGGAGAGTGCAGACATACTTCTTGGTTTCCTTAAACGAACCGAAGGCGGTGTCGGTGTCAATCTTGATCCCGCAAATTTTGTGATGGTGACCGATGAAGACCCCGCCGAAGCGGTAGAAAAGCTTGGCTCATATATCGTTCACACTCATATAAAGGACGGTAAAATGTTAAAAAAGACAGATCCTGAGATCATATACGACGTCTTTGCGAAGGGCGGAATAGAGGAGCTTAACGTCTCGGATTATTTTATCGAGACCCCGCTCGGAGAGGGTGATGTTGACTTTTCTTCATACCTTTCCGCTCTTGATAAGATCGGCTTTGACGGATATCTCACGATAGAACGCGAGACGGGGAGCGACCCGAAATCGGATATTATAAAGGCAAAGCATCTGCTTGATAGCTTGATATAAGAAAAGCGACACCGAAAGGTGTCGCTTTTAGATTTATTTTTCTTCTTTTTTTGCAAAGAACTTTTTGATGATAAGCGGGAAGAGTATGAGCACCCATACTACCATAAGGAAGTATCTTGTTATATCCACAGGGATAAATGCCGGGGTGTCTACAACGAGACCGAATGCAACGAAAAGCGCTTTGATACCCGACTTTATTCCAAGCGCGCCGCCGACTCCGATAGCAAGCTTAAGCAGTTGCTTCCAGAGTTTGTCGGTCTTTGTGTCAAATCTTATGTACGTGCGCTCGACGTACCAGCCAAGACCAAAGCCAAGTCCTGCCGCCGCTGCCTTTGAGCAGTCTGCCGCGTATTCTGCCGTGATGGTGCCCGCACCCATAAGTATGAGCGAGTAAGCCATTACCGCAACCGATATCAGAGCAAGAGCAGATGCGACTGCAACGTTGCCTTTCTTTGTGTCGGGAATGAGCCGCATGACAAGAAATTCAATGATGAATGCCATTGCAAGCGAAATGAGCATTGCGGTGAATACGTCCTTCGGTGTGTGTACGCCGAGGTACATTCTCGAAAATCCGACAGCAAGGAAGATGAGCGTGCATACTATGCCGATCCACCATTTTTTGAAGTGGCATGCAAGCGAGGCAAAAAGCGAGGTCGAGCTTTGTGTGTGTCCCGAGGGGAAGGAGTAGCTCGTTGCAGTCGTTTTTGATCCCGCAACAGGTTCGAAATTCGGGTCTATCACCCACGGGCGGTCGATCCTGAAGGTTATTTTGAGCGACTGTACCGCAAGTCCCGACGAGAAGAATACAAGTCCGAGCTTGTATGCGAGATTCTTATTCGCACACCAAAAAAGAATACACATAACGGCAAGGACTATCGTCTCCTCGCCAAGCTTTGTCACCAAGGATACGATGACGTCAAGTACGGGATTTCTTATCCCTTCAAGCAAATATAAAAATTCCATATATCCTCCTTAGTTGTTGGATACAAGGTCGTATACGAGCGTATCGTCGCCGACCTCTCTGAAGTAAAAGGTTATATCAATGGGGAATTCAAAAGTCTCTGCGGAAGTGCGCTTTATCACGTGCGTACACTTGTATCTGCACGAAAAGGTGTCCTCGCTGTACGCGTAATATTCGCTAAGCTCTACGTCGCGGAATTCATACCCTATATGATCGGCAAACCACCATGTTTCGCTTGTGCGTATCTTTTTGTACATTTCGCTCGTCTGGTCGAAATAAAGATTAAGCGTTCCCGCATAGGCATCGCGTGTCATATAACGAAGATATACCTGTGCACCCTCTGTGGTTATCTGAAGCTTCTTTTCACGAAGCGCTTCGTCGTAGTTTATTTCTTCCTTGTAAATTCCCTTTGCTTCGTCATAGCCAAGAATGCTCTTTTTGCCGTCCTTGTCAAAGGTCTCAAGCTCGGGTAGCAGGAAAAAGCCGTCAAGCTTGTAGGTCGCATATGTGATAGGAGTTGCATTCGCTCCCTCAAGCATATGTCCGTGATTGTAAGTAGGTATGTTGTCCTCGACAAGCGTACATTTGGAGATGTCAAGGACCTTGCCGTTGAGCTTTACTTCGCCGCCTTTGATATGCGAGAAGGTGATGCTCTTATCCCTGCTGTATACAAGATCGATCCTGTCAAGCTCCCATGTGTCAAAGCCGTTCTCGGTAAGGACACCGGTCTTTTTGAGAGTAAAGTCGGAGATCTTTTCGTCTCCCGCCTTTACAACAAATTTTTTGACGTCGCCAAGGCCAGCCGAGACCTCGTAATAGGTAATCTCCCTTCCGTCGACCTTAGCTTCCATATACTTTTTGAAATGCTCCGCAGTTTCGTATTCGGATATCTCCACGCCCGCCATCTCCGAGAGGAGAACAAAATCGCAAGGGGAGTAGTATTTGTCGAATACACGCTTGGCTTCGTATTTGGAAAGCGAGTTCTCGTAGTCGTAGAGATAGTTCCACAGCTTATTTGCGCCAAAGCCGATTGCGACTATTGCCGCAAGTGTGAGCAGAGTGTATATTATGTAAAAAATTGATATTCTGAATCTTTTCTTTTCCATCGTTTACTCCCCCTTTACCATAAAGAAGGTCGGCATTCTGCGCGGACCGTAGAGGGAAGAGCTTACGTTTATGTGCTCGCCCTTGTATATCATATGAGTGGATGAACCGCCGTCAAGATTTGCGGCGTTGACAGCTCCGTATTCTATCATTATATCTATAAGGTCGGAGTACGACGCGCCGAGACTGCTCGGGAGTCTTCCGTCAACACAGAGAAATATCACCGCGCCGTCGGCTCTCTGCCCGATTGCCGTTCTCGGATTCAAGCTTCCCGAGTCGCCGGTTATCTTTGCACCCTCGCCGTTTACGACAAGTATCGGACCAAAGCATACGCAGTCACGCATACCGAGCTTTATCGCCTGAGCGCCGGTCATATTTCCGACGATAAGTACGTTGTTTTTGTCAAAGCCGATAACACCGCTGTACCATTGCGACTCGGAGCCCCAAAGGAGCTTCCCGCCCGACATTGTAAGGCCTATCGGAACATCACCCGTTCCCATTCCGCCCGCATCGGGGAAACCGCCGCCGTTGACAGCCGCGATAGCTCCCTCCTTGGCGTATGCCTCCATTATTCGAAGCCCGGGAGCACCGCCCGTGAAGTCACTTGCAGTCGCAACGTATACCTTCGACGGGTCGCGGATTATCATAACGTACCCTCTGTACGTGTTGCCTTTTATTCTGTGAAGCTGTATACCGTCGGGGTAATCTGCCCATTCGTCATCGTTTGACGTGTCGTTTGATGAAGGAGGCGTTACAAGCTCGGGCTTTGTGACCTCATCGGTCGGAAGCACGCTGTTGTTCTCAATTATCGCATCTATCTCCTCTTGATTGAAGAAGAGACCGGGTACCCACTTCGCCGCGCTCATTTCAAGTGTCGATGTTACAAGCTTGTCGCGAGCCGATGTGCTGGGACCTATCATTACTACCGCAATAACGGCGTAAAGTCCTGCCGCGAGCACAAGGATAAGTGTGAAGAAGGAGAGCAGACATCTGAAAACGATACGGCCTGCACCGAGCTTTTTCTCTTTTTTCTTTTTATTCTTTGTTTCCTCGAACATGACGATGTCTGCGGCGCTTGCATCGGTTTCCGCAGCTTCGGTCTCGGTCATATCGTTTTTTTCTTCGAGTTCTTTAGTTTCCATTTGATTTGAATACCCACTTTTTTTGTATTTGATAGCTGAGGAAAAAGAGCACCGTATCAATGATTATCTTAATAAGTGTAACCAGTGCGGGTGCACTTGCCGAAAGAAGCAGAGCCATTCCCTTGACGGCAAATCCCGATACGAGCATCTGCGGAATGCAGAGCGCATAGTATTTAAGAAGAGCAGAAGCAAGCTTTCCGTTGCTTCCGAAGACGACCTTCTTATTTACAAAGTCGGATCGTAGCCA
>JAZNZQ010000048.1:0-6535 GCA_045595035.1 Eubacteriales bacterium
TGATGCTCGCAGAGAAGATATTGACTACCTCAACGATACTTGCATATTTCCACACGCTGCTGTAAAGATGAAAAACAGCAAAAAATAAAAACGAAACAATGAGCGCACATCCAAAATAATATGCGATATTCTGCCAATCGGTCGAATCGAGTTTCAAGGGATTGATGCCGAAGCTTAAAACGAAGGAAAAAAAGCACGAAAGTGCAATTGCGAGAACATCGGTAAAGACTAAAAATATGCGTCTGACAGTTTTCTGCACAACGGATTCTCCTTTCATTCTCATCAAAAAAAGAATGTATGCTTATTACAGTATAGCACAATGTGGTCATTTTTGCAATATTTTTTAAAAATTTGTTAAAAAAGCGATGCTTTTTTGTGAATAGAGCATCGCTTTTTGTTATTATTGGAGAAACAAAATCATCAAAATTACTTTTCAATCTCGGCTATACGCGCCTCAAGTGCGGATATCACCTTATTTGCATCCTTGTTATATTCCGCAGACACACTCATGCCCTCCTCGTCACACACAAGCGTTACCACGGGATAGCGGGACGTCACGCCGTTGACCTTCCCGTCTGCATCCGGCACGTGCTCGCTGACATTTACACGCTCAAACTCGGTCACCTCATCACCGTATTCTATCTGAAAATCCGAGAATACCGCGCTGTTGCCGTTAAGATAGAAGCAGATCAGGTTTTTAAAGGAGCCGTCGTGTACCCAATTCAATACCGTCTTGACCCTTTGCTTGGCATATATGGGCAAAAAGGAGATGCGCGATCCATCGACGTTTTTCTCATTTGGCATCACACTTATCATATTGGGATACTCCTCTTTATCCGCTATATCGGTAAGCTCCATGTCAAAAGATATCCCCACCCTTTGTCCGTTTGGTATGGCGTTTCTAAGCTCCGCAAAAAACAATCCGTTCTTGTAGGTCAGGTATCCTTCGCCCTCAACATCTTTCACACGCTGTACGACCTCAAGAGAATCGCTCGGTCCGGTGGTCGATATTTCCGTACCGTATGTATTGATCAGGGTGCATTCGGCTGCTCTTCCTTGATGCGATGCGCTGAAGCTGACTATATCGCAAACGTTCTTTCCGTATCCGAAAAGCTTGGTATTCTCATTCGGCATCTTTTTTAAATAGGGAGACATCGTTCCCATATAGGAGCATTTCTGCAATTTCCCGTCTTCCGACCATATCTCGATCGGCATAAAATCGACCGATATCCTTGCGTTGCTTACCGTATTTGTCACTTCAAAAGAAATACTGCAGTCTTTTATGTTCGTAAGCTTTTCGGAAATGATATCGTTGCCGTCATCTACGTTTCTTATCTTCAATCGAACGTCTCCGAAATTTTTGTTGTCGGAAAATACCGAAAATCCGCCGACGGTATATCTGCCCGCGACAAGAGCAAGATCGCCGAAAATAAAAGACGTGTAGTCGGAAGGTGTTCCGTCCGCGTACACACTTTTGCCGTCATAAGAGAAACTCATTGAATTCTGCACACTAAACGCCGATTCGTACGGGTATGGCATCAAATCATCGCTGCCAACATCCACCTTAAGCTCGTGTGCCACGGGAGATACGTCTTCGAGCTTAACAAAGCTTCCGTTTTTGTTTCCGATAATCGCATTTGAGAGCAAGCGGTAATTCTCACTTCGCGCTCTCTCGGCATCGGCTCGCTTTTCCTCGTTCTCGGCGCGCTCCTTTTCGGCTGCGGCTCTCTCGGATTCCTCTGTTACGATCGAGTCCTCTATCTCCTCTACATCCTTCTTGATCCCGAGCATCTCATTTACACACTGCTCTGCCGTCTCGGCACTTTTGCTTGCCGAATCCGCATTTTGCTTTGCCGCCTCGGCGCTCATGTGCGCGTTCTCGGTATCAACAACGTACTCCTCTATAAGAGATGCGCAATGTTCTGCCGACTTTGCCGCATTTTGTGCCGCCTCTTCGGCATCGGTCACCTTCAAAAGCACCTGTGATGCAAGGTCTGGAGTCACCTCGCCCGGGACTTTTTCTGCGGCA
This sequence comes from Eubacteriales bacterium, assembly GCA_045595035.1. Classification (GTDB taxonomy): domain Bacteria; phylum Bacillota; class Clostridia; order Oscillospirales; family CAG-272; genus CAYZHW01. The sequence continues at coordinate 2,030 of JAZNZQ010000048.1, forward strand.
TCAAGAGTCTCGGCTACCTGCAGCACTCCCATAACAGATATCATCGTATTCTCGTCCTTCACGCCCGAAACGATGTATTTTGCCTGTCCTGCTATGCTCATGACCTCCGCAGGTATCTTCAGCTCTGTATCCGAGCCGAGAAAGACCGCCACAGGTTCCGAGGCGTCTGCGGGATAAAAGCTAACGCACTTAGAAAGTCCTTCCCAGCTCTCCCCGAATTCAAATTCAAGCACCGCGTCTGCACCATAACTTCCGCGAGTGCCAGCAAACAACACCTTGGGATAGATGTTATAGCTGTCTATATTTATTTTCATAAAACCTCCGTTTCCGCTTGTCTGACTTGCCGGTCAATTGCATTTTATCTCAAAATGTGTGAGAATGCAATTCCATATGCTGAGACGGAAGTGTCAAAAAAAGAGCAGAGAACGAATTCCCTGCCCTTTGGCTCTATTTCATTACAGAAGCATACCATTGCTCATCATTCTTTGCGGTGCTTTTTGAATTTCTTTCTGTATTCCGCGGGAGAACATCCCATATAAATGCCGAACACCTTACAGAAAAAGTGCGATTCGGGATATCCGACCGTAATACCTATCTGCTTCACGGAAAGGTCGGTGGTCGAGAGCAGCTCGCACGCATCGCGTATACGAAGCGAGAGCATATATCTCTTCGGTGCCATTCCGGTAACGGCATTGAATACCGCACCGTATCGCGAATGGCAGAGATTCTCCATTGCCGCAAGATCGGGGATCTTCAGATCCTCGGTATAATGTGCATTTATGTATGCAAGAGATTTTGATATCTGATACTTTTCTTTTTCGATTCCCGAAAGAGAAGAAAGTATCTTCAAAAGCGGTGCGGAAAGCGAGTGCTCATATCCGCGCTCACCCGACGTAAATATTCCGAACATCTCACGAAAGCCCTCGCTGATCCTCTCGGGGCGATGGCAGGCGCGCACGGACGGCAGTGTGTCAAAGCCGAATTGCGAAAGATAAAATCCCGCATGCGAGCCGGTAAAATGCACCCAAAAATACGTAAGTCCTTCCCCTTCGCCGTCGTATTCATAACGGTATGCGTAATTCGGAGGAAAAACAACCGCATCTCCGACACCGACACGGCAGGGACCGTCGGGCATCTTGACAGTAAGCTCACCGCTTGTAATGTACATAAGGTAGTAGTCAAGCCGTCCCCGCTTGTTATTGGTAACAAAAGAATATTCCGTATCAAAAAGTCCGGCACAGTTAACGACAGTCGGTGCTGCATCGGATGCGGCACTTCCGGCATTCATATCGCCGATTTCAACACCGGTATAAATGTAATAGGACCGATTTTTCATCAGACATCACCTCATTCTTTAAAAATATAATAACATACAAATCAAAAAATATCAATAGTTAATGCCGACTCATTGACAAAAAGAAAGAAAAATATTACAATAATAAAAGTGATAATTTTTGTGAGGTCATTATGAGAGACTATAAGGTCGAATTTGAATTGCGAACGGCATTTATACGCTCACTTGTAGAGTCAAGCGGAGCGCGCGGTATCATATACGGAAACAGCGGAGGCAAGGACTGCGCGCTTGTGGGGATCCTCTGCCGTGCGGCTTGCGACAACACACTCTCTGTCCTTATGCCTTGTGAGTCGGCGCGGAATTTCGGAGAGGACATGCGAGATGCCATCGACCTTTGTGAAAGGTTCGGTATAGAGTACCGAACACTCGACATCACCGATGTAAAAGCGGCTCTCGTGGAAAAACTTGAATGTGTCTGCGAGCTTAACGATGCGGCACTTACGAACATCGCTCCCCGTCTTCGCATGACGACCCTCTACGCCATCGGTGCCTCAGAAGGACGTCTTGTTGCGGGTACGGGAAACAGGAGCGAGCGATACATGGGATATTTCACAAAGCACGGTGACGGCGGGTGCGATTTCAACCCCATATCCGACCTTACCGTGCGTGAGGTATACGAATTTCTCACCTATCTCGGTGCGCCCGAGAATATAATCAAAAAAGCCCCTTCCGCAGGACTTTACGAGGGGCAGACCGACGAGACAGACATGGGAGTCAGCTATGATGCCATAGACGACTACATCCTCTACGGCAGGGCAAACGAAAAGGATAAAGAGATAATCGACCGCTATCACAGAAGAAGCGCGCACAAGCTTAAGATGCCCGCGCTCTACGAGGATACAAATGACGCTTAACGATATCATATCCGCGCTCTGCGGTGCGGGAATAGAAGAAGCCGAGCACGAAGCATTGCTTCTTGCAGAAGAATTTTCGGGGGCAGACAGAGATGCTCTCCGCTTCAACAAAAACGCAGAAATATCATCCCCCGAGCTTGAAAGAGCTCTTGCAAGACGGCTCTCGCGTGAACCGCTGCAGCACATTCTCGGCAAATGGTATTTTTGGCGCGAGGAATACAAGGTCTCACGTGACTGTCTCATCCCGCGCGCCGATTCGGAGCTGATAGTAGATTTTGCCGTAAAGCATCTGCCGTATGGCGCGCATTTTCTCGACCTTTGCACAGGAAGCGGATGCCTTTCCATATCGACTCTTGCCTCGCGCCCCGACTGTACGGCAACGGCTCTTGACGTCTCGAAGGCGGCGATCGCACTTGCACGTGAAAATGCGGTGCATAACGGTGTGAGTGACAGAATAGAATTTATTTTGGCAGACCTTCTTGCCGCCGACCCGTTTGACGGTACGTGCTTTGATGCAATAATATCAAATCCGCCGTACATTCCGAGCAAAGTTGTCGACACTCTCTCGCCCGAGCTTGCCTTTGAGCCGAGGATCGCACTTGACGGCGGGGATGACGGGATGGTCTTCTACAAAAGGATCATATCCGACTACAAAAAGCATATAAAGGACGGCGGTCTGCTCATACTTGAGATCGGTTACGACCAGGCAGAGGCATTAAAGCTGCTTGGAGGAGAAGGAACCGAGATATACAAGGATCTTTCGGGCAACGACCGTATGGTGATAATTAAGAAATAAGGAGATACTTATGAAAATAGTTGTTCTCTCGGGTGGACTTACGCCCGAACGCGAGGTCTCGCTCACATCGGGAAGTCTTATTGCAAACGCGCTTCTTGACCGTGGACACGAGGTCGTATTACTTGACATATACGAGGGCGCTCCCACTTCGGATTTCGGCGCGCTCTGCGACAAGGATAAAAGATACACATACAAGGTAAAGGAAGCGGTTCCCGACCTTGAGGCAATCATTGCAGCGCACGGAGGAAGACGCGCCGAAATAGGCGAGAACGTGCTTGAGCTTTGCGCCGCAGCAGATGTCGTTTTCATCGCGATGCACGGCGGAATGGGCGAAAACGGTCAGCTTCAGGCAACGCTTGACAACTACAAGATAAAATACACCGGCTCGGGATACCTTGCGAGTGCCCTTGCCATGGATAAGGATCTCACGAAGCAGATAATCTCGCGCGTGGGCGTTCCAAATGCAAAATGGATACTCTTTGACACGCACGACGACATCGAGAAGATCGAGCGCGAGGTGGGCATCCCCTGTGTGGTTAAGCCCTGCTCTTGCGGAAGCTCGGTCGGTATTTCCATCGTAAACTCAAAAGAGGAGCTTGCCTCTGCAATATCTGCGGCACGCGAATGGGAAGAGCTTGTGCTCGTTGAGAAAAAGATCGAAGGAAGAGAATTCTCTATCGGCGTGCTCGACGGTGTGGCGCTCCCCCCCATCGAGATAATTCCACTCTGCGGCTTCTACGATTACAAAAACAAGTATCAGGCAGGACTTACACGCGAGGTCTGCCCCGCAGAATTGACAGATAATGAAACGGCGCGCATATCCGAGCTTGCAAAAACGGTATTTTCTGCCCTGCGCCTTTCGGGCTATGCGAGAATAGATTTCATTCTCGGTCTTGACGGCGAGTTCTATTGCCTTGAAGCAAACAATCTTCCCGGCATGACCCCCACGAGTCTGCTCCCCCAGGAAGCGGCGGCGATAGGTATCAGCTACGGTGAGCTTTGTGAAAAGATCGCCCTGCTCGGATATCAGAAAAAGTAAGGAAGTATAAAAATGATAGGTATTTTTGACAGCGGACTCGGCGGACTCTCTGCTCTAAAAGAAGCAAAGCGTCTTATGCCTACCTCCGACATAATATATTTCGGTGATACAGGACGTGTACCGTACGGAACACGTTCACGCGAGATAATAATAAAATATGCGCTTCAGGATATGAGATTCTTGCTCTCGTACCCGGTGGAGGCAGTGCTCGTCGCATGCGGCACGGTAAGTTCGACCGCACTGGACACCCTTCGCGCGATATACGATATCCCGATACTCGGCGTTGTTGACAGTGCGGCTGAGGCAGCGGTAAAGTCGACAAAAAACAAAAAGATCGGTGTCATCGCCACGGGCGCGACGATCCTCTCGCATTCGTTTGAGAACAAGATCCATTCGATAGATCCTTCGATAGAGGTCATAAGCACGGCTTGTCCTCTGCTCGTTCCGCTTGTTGAAAACGGAT
>JAZNZQ010000049.1:0-3378 GCA_045595035.1 Eubacteriales bacterium
GTATAAACCTTCACTTCACAAAAGTCAACATCCGTGATAAAATTTTTTTATAACTTTTAAGAGGTGAAATATGAAAAACGCCGTTTACTACGCAATGCTCTTCACGGTAATACTGACCTGGGGAATAGACCCCGTCATAAACAGCCTTTTTTATGAGCATTATTCCGCAACAGCTCTTGTCACTATGGCAACGCTTCTTTCTTCCATAATGTTTTTTCTCGTTTCCTTAAAGAAGCTGAAGCAACTTAACCGACGTTACTTTGCGGTGGCGGTTCCGATCTGTGGGCTTAATTCGATAGCCTGCGTGCTTCAAAGGATCGGTCTGCAATATACTACCCCTGCAAGCTATGCCTTTCTCGAGCAGCTTGCCTGTGTCGTTGTGCCTATCGCCCTCTTTGCTTTCACAAGAAAAAAGCCGACGGTTATTCAGTATGCGGCGAGCGCGATATGCCTCGTCGGATGCTTCATTTTGAGCGGACTCGGAAGCGAAGGCGGCTTTGCGCCGGGGGTCGGAGATATTCTTTGCGCAATTGCGGGCATACTTCTTGGCTTATGCATCGCGGCTACGGGTGTTTATGCCAAGGGATTTGATATAGGTCTTTATATGCTCGTACATATGACCGTATATTTCACGGTTTCGCTTACAAGCGCTATCGGCTTGAATTACATCACAAGGGGCGGCGTGCCTCTCGAAAAGCTCATGTTCTCGCTTGACGTAGGAATACTCATTCCGGCGGCACTGTTCTCACTGTTTTCGGTTGGTGTTTGTTGGCTTTTAAGAACCGAGGCGCTCAGGAATATAAATCCGACCTTCGTTGCAATCTCAAGTCCGCTTTCCGCCGTTATAACGGGAATCGTTTCTCTTATAATGGGTCTTGACAAATTGACTCTGAGCTTTGCTATCGGCTCGGTGCTTATAGTTCTGGCAATGACGCTTTCCGCATTGCCGGAAAAAAACGAAAGTATCATCAGTGACGACTTGGAGAAATAGTTACAAGCGCAATTCTGTCTTTTAAGAATAATTTTCGGGAGAACAAATATGAAGCCTATAATGTATGCTAATCTTCATAACCACACTACGCATTCCGACGGAGTTTTTTCACCTGCGGAGCTTGTTCTTGTGGCCAAGGACGAAGGATACGGAGCCGTTGCCGCGACCGATCACGATACGGTCACAGCGTATTCCGATATGCTTAAGACTTCCGCCGGCGGAGGAATGGAAACAGTATTTGGATGTGAGTTTTACGCAAACTGCGCAAAGTATAGGGAATATTTTGCGGACTATCATCTCGTTGGATTTAATTTTGATCCTAATCATTCCGATATGAAGGAGTACCTTCGCAAAAGAAGCGCAGATATAACGGAAACAACGGAGTGCCTTTTTGAAAGGGCGATGAAGGCAGGCGAGCTTCCTAAGGGAATCAGCTGGCAGGAAATACTTGATTACAATAAGGGGATAAGTTGGATATGCAACGATCACGTTTTTGCGGCTATGCACGCAAAAGGACTTGTCACCGAAACCGAATGGCCCTATTACTTTGAAAATTACTTCGCCTTAAACGGAATCGAGCCGAGATATCCGATAATGGAGATAGCCGACCTCATTTCACTTATCCACGACGCGGGCGGCATTGCCGTTGTTGCTCATCCGTGCAATTCTATTCAGCTCAGCACCGTTCCCGAGCTTGTTTCATACGGTCTTGACGGTCTTGAGGTTTGGCATAACGGAATGGTTAAACACGGCTATCAGAAGGAGGCACTTCGCCTAGCACTTGAATATGATCTTTATATTTCGGGCGGAGAGGATCATTCCGGCCTTTGCGGAGGACAGTATAAATTCTTTGAGGATCCAAGTAAAACGAGGTTTTGGGTCGAGCCTAAATCACTCGGAACGACTAAGGAATTCTTTGAGGAAATAAGAGATATGAAGAAATTGCCGGGCAGGGAAGAGATTATAAAGAGCTATATGGAAGAATACCCCGAGGTTGAGATACCGAGAATTTAAAAGCGGACTTATGCCGGGGTATTAAATAATTAATAACATCATCGGAGGCAAAAATGATAAATATAAATAGCAGCGCGGCGCAGCGCGTATTTGATTTTTTTGAAGAGATATCAGCCATTCCGCGCACGTCGGGCAATACTTCTCAAATAGCCGATTATCTCGTTTCGTTTGCAAAGACGAAAGGGCTTGAATACGTCCGCGATGAATACGATAACGTGATAATCAGAAAAAATGCTACACGGGGCTATGAGGACCGCGAAACGATAATAATTCAAGGTCATTCCGATATGGTCGCGGCGGTCGAGGACGGCAGAGAAATAGATATGACTAAGGTTGGAGTTAAGATATTAGCGGACGGCGACTTTCTTACGGCAGACGGTACTACGCTCGGCGCGGACAACGGTATTTTCGTTTCCTACGCTCTTGCGATACTCGAAGCCGATGATATAGAGCATCCCGCTCTGGAGATGCTTTTTACCTCGAATGAAGAAATAGGTCTTCTCGGCGCAATGGGACTCGATACCTCGCTTCTCAAGGGAAGAAAAATGATCAACCTTGATTCCGATATAGAAGGAATTTTAACCGCGGGTTGCGCGGGCGGTGTCACCGTTGACATTACTTTGCCATACGAAAAGGTGAAAGCTGCGGACGGTCTTTATACGGTAACGGTTTCGGGCCTTCTCGGAGGACACAGCGGAAGCGAGATCAACAAAGGAAGAGAAAACGCAATAAAGATACTCTCAGAGATAATACACGGCTCTGAGCTTGCCGAAATAAACGGCGGAGATGCGGATAACGCAATTCCGAGAAGCGCCACGGCTATTATAAGACCCTCTTCACTTGACATACTCAATGAAAGGATAGCCTCGGCACTTTCCGTATACTCCGAAAATGAAAAGGAAATTAATATTACAGTTTCCGAGTATCCCCAAAAAGAGTGGGCGTTTTCAAAAGAGGACTCGGAAAGGATCACAGATCTCATAGGAAAAATACCGACGGGCGTTCACAAAATGAGTGAGGAGATCGAGGGTCTTCCCGAGACCTCGTCAAATCTCGGTATTATATCGACAAAGGAGGGGCGTGTAAGCTTATCCGCCTTAATTCGCTCGTCAAAAAACGAGGAAAAGCATGCCGTTTGCGATAAGATAAAGCTGCTTGCGGATAGAGCTTCGGCAAAGACGCGCGTGCATAGCGAATATCCGGCATGGGAATACAAAAAGGTCTCACCGCTCCGGGGTGCAATGGTCGCAGCTTATGAAAAGCTCTACGACAAGTCCCCCAAGGTGATCGTTATTCACGAGGGCCTCGAATGCGGCATTTTCTCCGACAAGATCGAGGGGCTTGACTGTGTTTCCATCGGTCCTGATATGTTT
>JAZNZQ010000050.1:0-8547 GCA_045595035.1 Eubacteriales bacterium
TGCACGCAATTTCCTTTTCCCCAAGAATCTCGCAATTCCCGCCGATGCAAAGGCGATGAATGAGGTAAAGAACAAGGAAGCATCCCGCCAGCATAAGATAGATACAGAGCGCGCGGCAGCAAAGGATATAGCCGATAAGCTTACAAAGATAACCGTCAAGCTCACCTCCACATCGGGCGCTGACGGCCGTCTCTACGGTTCCATCACCGCAAAGGACATCGCGGATGCGCTCGAAAAGCAGGGCGTTTCCGTCGACAAGCGCAAGATACAGCTCTCCGACCCCATAAAGGCATACGGCACATACCAGATAGACGTCAAGCTCTACACCGACGTACAAGGCAAGATCAACGTAGTTGTATCCGACAAATAATAACAAAGGAAAGCTTTCAAAATGAATGAAGATATCACGAGAAAACTACCCTTCTCGCTCATAGCCGAGCAATCTCTTCTCGGCTCGATACTTATCGACCCTAACTCAGTCAATAAGGTCGCTGATATGATAAGCGCCTCCGACTTTTACCTTGAGGAGCACACGCAGATATATCTCGCGATGCAAGCGCTTTTTTTGGCAAACAGCGATATCGACGTGGTCACGCTCATCGATATGCTCGTCAAAAAGGGCATATATGACAAGTCGGGCGGAGAGCAGTACATCCGTCTGATCGCTGAGGTCGTACCGAGTTCTCTCAATATCGAGGACTATGCGAGGATCGTTAAGGACAAGGCAACGCTCCGCCGTCTTATAAACGTTTGCTCCGAAATATCCGACACGGCATACTCCGAGCAGGATGAGGTCGCAAACGTCATCTCTCACGCCGAGAGCGAAATAATGAACATAGCGCAGGGGCGCGACACAAAGGGCTTTACACATATAAGAGACGTACTGCTCGGCGTTTACAACCACCTGCACCAGCTCTCGACCGACAAAGATGCGGTCTCGGGAACACGCACGGGCTTCTCGGGCCTTGACAACGTGCTCGTCGGAATGGGAAAGGGCGACCTTATACTTGTCGGCGCGCGACCCGGTATGGGTAAAACGAGTTTCACTCTTAACATAGCTACAAATGTGGCAAAGGCGACCAAAAAGAAGGTCTGCGTATTCTCGCTTGAAATGTCGAACGAACAACTCGTTTCGCGTATGCTTTCAAGTGAGGCAATGATAGACAGCTATTCGCTCCGTTCGGGCGAGCTGTCCGAGGACGATTGGGAAAAGCTTGCACACGCCTCCGCCGAGCTTTCCGAGTGCGATATACTCATCGACGACACGACGGGCATATCGGCTACCGGTATGAAGGCAAAGCTGAACCGCGTGGATAATCTCGGCCTTGTCATCATAGACTATCTACAGCTTATGCAAAGTGACAAAAAGACCGACAACCGTACCGCAGAGGTCGGCGACATCTCGCGTAACCTCAAGATGATGGCAAAGGAGCTTGGAGTTCCTGTCATCTGTTGCGCTCAGCTCTCGCGCGGACCCGAATCGAGAACCGACAAGAAGCCGATGCTTTCCGACCTTCGTGAATCGGGATCGATCGAGCAGGACGCCGACGTCGTTATGTTCCTTTACCGCGATGAATACTACAAGAGCGACGAGGCATCCGACAAGGAAGCGAGCATCGCCGAGGTCATCATCGCAAAGAACCGTCACGGCTCGACCGGAACGGTACGAATGGGCTGGATAGGAAAATACACCCAGTTCCGCAGCATCGAAAACACAAGAGAAGAATAAGACCTATGAAAAACGAAACCCTAAGGGAAAAATTCGAGCGTGCTGTATGCACGTACGATATGCTCGACACCCCATCGGTGCTCGTTGGACTGTCGGGCGGTGCCGACTCATCGGTGCTCCTTTTTCTGCTTTGTGAATACTGTAAAAAAAGAGGTGTAGCCCTTTTCGCTGCGCACGTAAATCACGGCATACGCGGAGAGGAAGCTCTGCGCGACCGAGATTTTTGCGTCTCGCTTTGTGAAAAGCTCGGAATAGGGCTGACTGTGCTTGATGCCGACGTGCCCGCGCTTGCAAAGAAAAGCGGCAAGGGCATTGAGGAATGTGCGCGCGACCTGCGATACAGCTTTTTTGCAGACATAATGAAAAAGCAGGGTATCCCGACGCTTGCTACGGCTCACAATGCCGACGACAATCTCGAGACCGTGATATTCAACATGCTTCGCGGAGCAGGCACAAAGGGACTTTCGGGGATTCCTCCGGTAAGAGAGGTCAAGGGCGGCAGACTCGTTCGCCCGATCATCTACGCTTCAAAGCGCGAGATACTTGATTTCGCGCACGCAAACGGCATAGACTACGTCACCGACAGCACGAATACCGACACCGACTACACCCGCAATCACATCAGAGCGAACATCGTTCCCGCAATGCGTGAGATAGTACCGTCTCCCGAGGATGCGGCGGCAAAACTGTCCGAATCGCTTCGCGCAGACGAAAGCTTTATCGAGCGGTGCGCGGATGAACTGATATTGCGTGAGGGCATAGAGAAAAGCGCCCCCTCAGAGCTTCTTGCATCACTTGACGAAGCGCTCTTCTACCGGGTCATCTCGCGTATGTGTCCCGTCACACTTGAGCGCACGCACGTATACGACATACGCGCTCTTGTTGAGAAGAATGTACCTCACTCACGGCTCTCTCTTCCCGAAAGAACGCTTGCCGTAATAGAGAACGGCGCTCTGCAGTTTATATCCGAGGACGAATACGGGCAAGATGCTCCCGAGCCCTTCAGATATGAGCTTTCCATCGGAGACAATCCGATACCCGAGTGCGGCGTTAATATAAAAATCACAAGAGCGTCACAAAGGTGCGAAAATATTTACAAAAACTTTATACACGCGTCGATTCCGTTTGATAAAATAAAAGGGCAGCTGTACGTAAGAAGCCGAGAGGACGGAGACAGGTACAGCTACGGCGGTATGAAAAGAAAGCTCAAAAAGCTTCTCTGTGACAAGGGTATACCGATATCCGAGCGCGGCCGACTGCCGCTTATCTGCGACGGTGGCGGAATACTCTTTATCCCCGGATTCCCGCCGCGTGAAAAATGCGAAAAAAACGACACGGATGTGTTGAATATTTACATAGAAAAAAACTAAAAATAAAGGAATACTGCTATGAACAAAGACATTTTGAAAGTACTCATAAGCGAAGATGAGATCGAAGAAGCAACCGCACGCATCGCCGCCGAGATCGACCGCGATTTTGCAGGAAGCGACAAAAAGCTCCTCTTGCTCTGTATCCTCAAGGGATCGGTCGTATTTATGGGCGAGCTTATGAAAAAGATAACGCTTCCCGTCGAGATCGACTTTATGAAGGTCTCCTCCTACGGCGCAGGCACCAAGAGCACGGGCAGAATAAATATCATTCTCGACCTTATCCGTGCCGATTTTGAGGATCTTGATATCGTTGTAGTCGAAGATATCATCGACAGCGGCAAGACTCTCTCTTACCTTACAGATTACCTCAAGCTCAAGGGCGCTCACAGTGTCAAGACCTGTACACTTCTCGACAAGCCCTCGCGCAGAGAGGTCGAATTTACTCCCGACTACCGCGGCTACGAGATCGATGACTACTTTGTCGTTGGATTCGGTCTCGACTATGACGAAAAATACCGCGCACTTCCCTATATCGGCATCCTGAAGCCCGAAGTTTACTCGGGAAAATGACACACAAAGGAGAGCTAAATGAAAAGCAATCTTAAACTTATCCTCTTTTATATAGCGCTCATCGCTGTAATTATTTTCGCGGTGTCGAGCTTCTTCGACGGTATTGCCGAGGAGCCGCCCACATACAGCGATATCGTCGCTTATTTTGAAGCAGGTCAGGTAAAATATTTTGTGATCGACGAGGAAAACCACCTGACTATGCAGGTCAGAGTCGAGAACAAGGACGGCAGCGAGGGCGAGGCCATAGTGGTCTATTCGCTTCGCTCGCTTGAAAAATTCGACCGCGACCTCGGTGAGCTTGTAAAGGCGCAAAAGGCCGAAGGCATCATCGAATCCTATGATATCAAGACCGCAGAACCCCTTCCCTGGTGGGTTGGACTTCTCCCCTACCTCATCATCCTCGTTGTGGGAATAGTCCTTTGGGTATTCTTTATCAACCAGGCATCGGGCAAGGGCGGCTCGAAGATAAACTCCTTCGGCAAATCGAGAGCAAGGCTTTCTACTGCCGAAAAGAACAAGCACACCTTCAAGGACGTTGCGGGGGCTGATGAAGAAAAGGCAGAGCTTGAAGAGGTGGTCGAATACTTAAAGGACCCCGCAAAGTTTATCAAGCTCGGCGCAAAGATCCCCCACGGCGTGCTCCTTGTAGGCCCTCCCGGTACAGGTAAGACCCTTCTTGCAAAAGCAGTTGCAGGCGAGGCGGGCGTGCCCTTCTACTCCATCTCGGGTTCGGATTTCGTCGAGATGTACGTCGGTGTCGGTGCATCGCGTGTACGTGACCTCTTTGACACGGCTCGCAAGCACCCCGCAAGCATCGTATTTATAGACGAGATCGATGCTGTCGGCCGTCACAGAGGCGCAGGTCTCGGCGGCGGACACGATGAACGCGAGCAGACACTCAACCAGCTCCTTGTTGAAATGGACGGCTTTGCCGAAAACGAGGGCGTTATCGTGATTGCGGCAACAAACCGCCCCGACATTCTCGATCCCGCGCTCCTTCGTCCCGGCAGATTCGACCGTCAGATCACGGTAAACTATCCCGACATCAAGGGACGCGAGGAGATACTCAAGGTACATGCCAGAAACAAGCCCTTTGAGGCAGACGTTGACTTCCGTAAGGTTGCGGAGACGACGGTCGGCTTTACGGGCGCAGACCTTGCAAACCTCTTGAACGAAGCAGCACTGCTTGCAGCTCGCAAGGGCAAGCTCCTCATCTCGCGCGAGGACATCTCCGAGTCGGCGATAAAGATAATGGTCGGCACACCCAAGAAGTCGATGGTAATAAAGGAAAACGAAAAGCGCAAGACGGCATACCACGAGGCAGGCCATGCGATCCTCTCGCATCTGCTCAAGTCCCAGGATCCCGTCCGCCGCGTATCTATAATCCCCTCGGGCAGAGCGCTCGGATATACGCTCAACTCCCCGAAGGACGATAAGTACAGCGTTTACAAGAACGACCTTAAGGAAGAGATTGCAATGCTGCTTGGCGGCCGCGTTGCCGAGAAGATAATCTTCGAGGACATCTCGGGCGGCGCTTCCAACGATATTCAGAGAGCGACGGCTATCGCGCGCAATATGGTGACTCGTCTCGGTATGAGCGACCTCGGTCCCATCGTCTTCGGCTCGGAGCATTCGCGTGACGAGGTCTTCCTCGGACGTGATTTCTCGAGCGACCGCAACTATTCCGAGGAGACCGCGGCAAAGATAGATGCCGAGATCTCGCGCATTGTAAACGAAGCGTTTGAAATGGCTGAAAAGATCCTCCGCGACAACATCGACAAGCTCCACTTCATCGCAGAATATCTTGTCAAGTACGAGACGATGGACGACGTAGAGTTTACGGCGGCTATGGAAGATGGTGCAACGATGGAGTCAATGGACGCTCTTCGTGCAGAGCGTGAAGCACAGAGCAAGGCCGAGAATGAAGCAAAGGCCGAGGAAAATGCTAAGAACGAAGCCGAAAAAGAAGAGAAAGAAAGCGAAAGTTTGACCGACGAGGAGTGACGTTATGAACAAGTATACAGTTAAAATGATAGACTGCGCGGAGGGGATAGACAGCACACCCAAGGCAGAGATAACCCTCTACCCCTGGAAGTGCGACGGCGACTACAGAGTCCGCACATTTGCGCAGATGGCAATAGTCAAGGACAAGGGACTTCTTATAAAGATGACCTGTTTCGAGAAGGATCCGAAGGCGGTCATCACCGAGTTTTACAGCACGGTCTGCTTTGACTCCTGCATGGAATGCTTCTTCACGATGGGCGATGGAGGAAAGTACGTCAACCTTGAAATGAACTCGATAGGCGTCTCCCACATCGGTCTCGGTGAGGGCAGACACGGTCGCGTACCTGTGACAGAGTATATCGATGCGTTCCCGACCGTCTCCAACACAAAGGGAGATGACTATTGGACGGCATCGGCGCTCTTCACCTTCGACGAGCTTGAGAAACTCTTCGGCATAGGGCGCGAGGAGCTTGTTCCCGGATACAAGTTCGCGGCAAACTTCTACAAGTGCGGCGACAAAACAGAATTCGAGCACTACGGAATGTGGAATCTTGTCGAGTGGCCGACACCCGACTTCCACCGCCCCGAATTCTTCGGGGAGCTTGTAATAGAATAAGAAAAAGGGGGACTTTTTGAAAAAAGTCCCCCTTTTGATCCCCAAAAACTTTTAAACGAAATTATATTGACAGTACCGATTATAGGCACTGTCATTTTTTGTCTTTCCTTAATATATTGTTAGTGAGGATTTCTATATTTTACCTGATTAAGATATAGGGTCTTATGGTAAAAATATGATTGTAAATCAAAGTTAAGGAGAGATAAAAGTGAGCGTTAAACGCGGAGATATCTATTACGCAGACCTAAGCCCCGTTGTCGGAAGCGAGCAAGGCGGACTTCGTCCCGTGCTTATCATTCAAAACGACGTGGGCAACAAATACAGCCCTACGGTCATCGCCGCCGCCATTACAAGCAAGATGGAGAAAAACAAGCTCCCCACGCATATCGACATCCACGCCGACACCGTCGGTCTTGCAAAGGATTCGGTCGTCCTTCTTGAACAGGTGCGTACACTCGATAAGCGCCGTCTCAAGGAAAAAATGGGCCACCTCGATGACGACGTCATGAGAGGCGTCAACAACGCGATAAACATCAGCTTCGGCCTCGGCGAATACTTAGGGTAAGGGAAAAATAATAATAGGCGGGGAGAACCCTTTTGAACAAAAGGGGTTCTCCCCGTACCCCTCTCCCAAAAGCTTTTGAATCGTTTTTTTGCTAAAACAAGCGGCTCGCTCAGATATTAAGTCTGTACGAACCGCTTGTTTTTATATTTTTTCAAAAGTTTTTTGAAAGGGGCGCGGGGAAAACAATTTTGTCAAAAATGTTTTCCCCGCACATATTTACTGTTGTACCTCTTCCATTATGAACGCTTCCAGCACGTCTCCGACCTTGATATCGTTAAATCTCTCAAGACCGACACCGCACTCATAGCCCTGCATAACTTCCTTCGCATCATCCTTGAAGCGCTTGAGCGAGCTGATCTTATCCTCGAAGATAACTACGCCGTCGCGGATAACACGGATCTGCGCGTTACGCGAGATCTTACCGTCCTGGATATACGAACCGGCGATGGTTCCGACGTTCGGCACGTGGATGGTCTGACGGACCTCTGCGTGACCGAGAAGTGCCTCCTTGAACTTGGGGGCGAGCATACCCTTCATCACCACCTCTATCTCCTCGATGCAGTCGTAGATGATACGGTATGTTCTTATATCAACGCCCTGACGCTCTGCGCTGTCTATCGCGCCCTTGTCGGGACGTACGTTAAATCCTACTATGATCGCATTCGATGCCGCAGCGAGCATTACGTCGCCTTCGGTAATTCCACCGACTGCGGTATGGATTATGCGGACCTTGACCTCTTCGTTGGAGAGCTTTTCAAGCGACTGCTTGACTGCCTCTGCCGAGCCGCCAACGTCTGCCTTGACGATGATGTTGAGGTCCTTGATACCCTCTGTGATCTGTGTAAAGAGGTCGTCGAGGTTGACTCTTGCATTCGCCTTGAATACCTCTTCCTTTGCCTTTTCCTTTCTCTGGTCAGCAAGCTCACGGGCCATTCTTTCATCCTCGACCGCGTTGAAGATGTCGCCCGCCTGCGGAACCTCTGCAAGACCGATGATCTCAACAGGAACCGAGGGGCCTGCCTCCTTGACCGTTCTGCCCTTATCGTTGTTCATCGCACGGACACGGCCAACGGCTGTACCTGCGATAACGATATCACCGTGCTTGAGCGTACCGTTCTGAACGAGAACCGTAGCAACAGGACCTCTGCCCTTATCAAGCTTCGCCTCGATGACGATACCCTTCGCGCGGCGGTCGGGATTTGCCTTAAGCTCCTTCATCTCTGCAACGAGAAGAACGTTCTCAAGAAGGTCGTCTATACCCATTCTTGTAAGAGCCGAAACGGGAACGCAGATAACGTCGCCGCCCCACTCCTCGGGAACAAGCTCATACTGTGTAAGTGCCTGCTTGATAGCATCGGGATTAGCCGTGGGCTTATCCATTTTGTTTATAGCAACGATTATATCAA
This sequence comes from Eubacteriales bacterium, assembly GCA_045595035.1. Classification (GTDB taxonomy): domain Bacteria; phylum Bacillota; class Clostridia; order Oscillospirales; family CAG-272; genus CAYZHW01. Next base: position 8,261 of record JAZNZQ010000050.1, read on the forward strand.
CGCCTGCCGTCTTTGCGTGGTTGATCGCCTCGATAGTCTGGGGCATGATACCGTCATCAGCCGCAACAACGAGGATCGCAATATCGGTAGCCATAGCACCGCGCGCACGCATAGCTGTGAACGCTTCGTGTCCGGGGGTGTCAAGGAATGTGATCGGCTTGCCGTCGACCTCAACTCTGTAAGCACCGATATGCTGTGTGATACCGCCTGCTTCACCCTTGGTTACGTTCGTGTGACGGATAGCATCGAGAATGGACGTAAGTCGGAGGCCAAGCGGTCTTAGGAAG
>JAZNZQ010000051.1:0-3415 GCA_045595035.1 Eubacteriales bacterium
ATCAAAGTATCGTCAATTTTTTCGTTCATTGCGACAAGCCCCTTCCTTATCTTTTTTCGTCCGTCGTGGAGCTGCCACTTCACCGTCCCCTCGGGGATGCCGAGCTTTACCGCTATCTCCGAGACCGAAAGATCCGAAAAATAGTGCAGTTCTATGGTACGGCGTACCTTTTCGGGAAGAGAGGATATGCTCTCGTGAAGCTGCTCCTTTTCTTCGAAGGAAAGGTACGCATATTCGGGGTCGGAAGACATATCGGCATCACATACAACGTATTCCACATCATCAAGTCCGATGTAGCCGTTGTATCGTCTTAGCATATTCTTCGCCACGTTTTTGGCAATACGGCAGACCCATGCGCCGAACCTGTCGCGCTCACGAAGAAGGGCAAGCTTCATCCACGCCGTGACAAAAGCATCCTGTGCCGCATCCTCCGAGAGATAACGGCTGTGAAGCACAGAAAATGCAGATGCCTTCACCGCGACCTCATATTTTTTCACGAGAGCTTCATACGCTCCCTCGTCGCCCGCAAGAGTGAGAAGAACCAAAGTCTCGTCATTTTGTTCCCGATAATGCATATTCGTTTCCTTTCGTTTTTGAAGATCTTCAACATTAAGACACGAAAGAAGATAAAAAGGTTGGCTTTTATAAAAAAATCACATCACAATAAGTTTTTTTGACACGTTCTTGAATCTTTTCGCAGTGTCATCCTCGGATACGAGCACGTCCACGTCGTCAAGCGTACACTGCTTATAAGTAGACATAGTACCGAATTTCTCGCTGTCACAGAGAAATACCTTTTTCGCGGCATTTTTCAGCATCGCATTTCTCACAAGTATCTCCTCACGCGAGGGATCCCATAAGCTTCCGTCCTCGGCAAGCGATTTCACCGAGAAAAACATTATATCGGCATATGAATTATTGAAGATATACTCTGCATCCTCGCCCACAAGGCAGACTCGGTTCTCGCTGTAAAGAAATCCGCCCGAGGAGAGCGTTTTTATACCCGTGTCGGACATCAAACTGAGTATCTCTATATTATTGGTTATAACGGTCAGCGTATTATTGTTCATTATCTCGTTTGCAAGATAAAACGAGGTCGAGGACTGGTCAAGAAAAATCACGTTTCCGTCGCGTATGAGCGTAGCCGCCTTTTTGGCGATCGCGCGCTTGGCAGAGATGTTATGATGGCTTCTTTTGCTGAATGCCGTCACGTTCGAGAAATTGCTCACAAGCTCGGCTCCTCCGTGCGTGCGGTTGATGATCCCCCTGCCCTCAAGCACGGTAAGATCGCGCCTTACGCTCGACTCACTTGCATAGAGCTTTCCGCAAAGCTCCTTCACGCTTATAAATCCGTTGTTCTCGGACAAGATATTTATTATTTCTCTTTCGCGTTCGTTCTTTTGCATATTGACCTCCACGTGAATGTGTTTTGACCGTTCACTCTTGAATTTTTGGGTTTCTTCCAATTATTTGACCGAATGTTGCTTGGCTATTGATTTATTTTGACAGATTTATTATACTATAAATAAATAAAAAAGTAAACAGAAAGGAAAAAATTTATGAATATAAACGAAATTCTTTCGGGTGTGGACTGTACGTGCGGCCGCCGTCACGAGTGTGACATTGAGGCGGTATACATAGAAAAGGGCGCGTGTGCTCACCTCACCTCTCTTACGGCAAAATACAAAAAGATACTTATAGTAGCGGATGAAAATACATACGCCGCGGCAGGCAAGCGCACGGTAGCGGCTATTTCGGACAAAAAGATAAGTAAGGTCATATTCCCCGGAGACTACATTCTCATTCCCGACGAGAAGGCGATAGATGCGGTAAAAGCTGCTCTTGACGGTGCAGACCTTATACTCGGCATCGGCTCGGGTGTTATCCAGGACCTTTGCAAATACGTTTCCAAATTTGAGAACATACCCTATATGGTAGTCGCAACCGCTCCTTCGATGGACGGATACGCATCAAACGGCGCAGCAATGATACTCGGCGGAATGAAGGAAACTGTTGCGGCAGGCCTTCCCCATGCTATCATCGCCGACACAGAGGTGCTTGCGGCGGCTCCCATGGAGATGATAAAGGCGGGCTACGGCGACATCATCGGCAAATATTCCGCGCTCTGCGACTGGAAGCTCTCTAACATCGTAAACGGCGAATACCTTTGCGATTACATCTACGACACGACCGACGATATGATAAAGAAGACGCTCGAGACGGCAAAGGATCTTGTAGCAAGAGATGAAGAGAGTGTCGGCACACTTATGGAGGCGCTTGTCATAGTCGGGATCATGATGAGCTTTGCGGGTTCGTCCAGACCTGCATCCGGCTCCGAGCACCATCTCTCTCACTTCTTCGAGATAGTCGGCATCGTAAAGGATGAGCCATACTTTGCACACGGAATCGACGTTGCGTACTCCACTATCATCACAACAGAAATAAGAGAAGAGCTTGCAAAGAAGGCGTTCCCCTCCAAGCTTATTCGTCCCGAGAGAAGCGCTTATGAGGCAAAGATGGACGAGGTATACGGCAAGGTGGGCGCATCCTGCGTAGCACTCCAGGATAAGATCGGCAACTATGAAAAGGACAGAGTTTCGATATATCTTGAAAAGGAAAAGGAGATAAAAGCACTCTTCGCATCCGTTCCCACGGCGAAGGAGATCGAGGATATGCTATCGCTTGTCGGACTTAACAAGAAGGAGTATTTCGACCTCTACGGAAATGAAAAGATAGAGACTGCAAAAGCATGGGCAAAGGATCTGAAGGACAGATACACCGTCCTCTGGCTCTACTTTGATCTTTTCGGAGGCAACTGATATGCCTATCATTCATAAAAGAAAGCTCAGCGTAGCGGCACACAGAGGCGACAGCTACAATGAATACGAAAACACGATGACCGCCTTTGCCGCGGCGCTCGAAGCGGGTGTCGATATGATCGAGACCGACGTGCGCCTCACTCGCGACGGAGTCCTTGTCATAATGCACGACGAGAAGGTCGACCGCACGACAAACGGAAGCGGTATGATCGCCGATATGACCCTTGATGAGGTCCGCGCACTCAACGCCGGCGACAAGAATCATCCCGAGAAGGTCCCCACATTCGCAGAGTTTATCGAATGGGCAAAGGACAAGCCGATAACGCTCAACATCGAGATAAAGGAATACTTTTTCCCCGGCAACGAAGAGCGTTGCGAGAAGTGCGTTGACGACGTGCTCTCTCTCGTCGAGTTGCACGGCATGGGTGATAGGATACTCATCAACAGCTTTGATGCGTACGTGCTTGAGTATGTGTACAAAAAGCACGGCAAGAAATATATGCTCCACGGCTTCTACCCCTACAGCGAGATGAAGAACGTAAACGTCGACCCTGCAGAGTATCTCTACTGCGCGTGCGTGTTCCGCGACAACAAGG
>JAZNZQ010000052.1:0-3945 GCA_045595035.1 Eubacteriales bacterium
TTCCCACAGGCAACTTCGGCAACATTCTCGCGGCTTACTTTGCGAAGCTTATGGGACTCCCGATAAACAAGCTTATCTGCGCGTCAAACAGTAATAACGTGCTTACCGACTTTATAAACACTGGTGTCTACGACCGTAACCGTAAGTTCTATACTACGATGTCTCCTTCAATGGATATACTTATTTCGAGCAACCTTGAAAGACTCCTTTATCTCCTCACCTCAAGCGAGGAGACTGCAGGCTATATGAAGGAGCTTTCGGAAAACGGAAAATACGCGGTTACCGTCGATTGTCTTGATAAGATAAAGGAAAGCTTTGAGGGCTATTTCTGTAATGAAGAAATGACTGCGGAGACCATAAAAACAGTCTTTGACAATAACGGTTACCTCATAGACACTCACACGGCCGTTGCTGTAAAATGCGCAAACGAATACGTTAAAGCAACAGGCGACAACACCAAGATGGTTATTGCTTCGACAGCAAGCCCTTATAAGTTTGCAGCTGACGTGCTTTGTTCTCTTGGCGAAAAGCGTCCTGCGGACGATCTTATGGCGCTTCAGATGCTTTCCGACGTGACGGGAACAGAAATACCCGCACCTCTTTCGGGCATTGACAAGCGCGAGATACGTTTCAAAAAGGTTATAAATAAAGACGATATGATCACCGAGGTTTCAAATACACTCGGAATATGACCTGACATTAAAGTAATAAGCGAGGATACTTATGGCATTATTTGTGTTGTCAGACACACACCTGTCTTTTTCCGACGATAAGCCTATGGACGTTTTCGGCAGAAGATGGCAGGACTATACGTACAAGCTTGAAAAGAACTGGAACAGTGTCGTTACCGATGACGATACAGTGGTTATAGCAGGTGACATCTCCTGGGCTATGTCGCATATGGGAGCTGTAAAGGATTTTGATTTTATCAACCGTCTTAAGGGCAAGAAAATAATAGGGAAGGGTAACCACGATTATTGGTGGACCTCACTTAAGAAGCTTGGCGAAATGCTTGATACCTTTAAGTACGATACGATCAGATTTTTATACAATAACGCATATTATGTTGACGGATATATAATTGCAGGCTCAAGGGGCTGGTACTTTGACGAAAACAACAGAAATGCGCCCGAAAATGCGGATTTTGATAAAATCGTCGCAAGGGAAGTAGTAAGGCTTGAGCTCAGCTTGAATGAAGCGGAAAGACTCAAGTCCGAGTGCGCGCCGGATGCAGAAATACTTGTTTTTCTGCATTTTCCGCCGGTATACGGCGGCTTTGAGTGCAAGCCTATTACCGACGTTTTGAAAAAGCACGGTATAAAGAGGTGCTATTTCGGACATATACACGCTTCATACGACGTTCCGCGCTCAATCGAACACGACGGAATAACCTACTACATTACGTCGGCCGATTATCTTGAATTTACGCCTCTGAAAATCACCTGACAAGCGGTTTTTGTTGTAAAAATGCCCTAAACACGCTTGCAAAAATAAATAATTTTATCGCTTTGAATGAAATTGTGTCAAATGGCGGTAAAACTCTTGACTTTTTAATAAGTTTTAAGTAAAATATAGATTATAATGCTATATTATGGATTTTAATGCGATCCGTTATTATGGAGGAATGACAAAAATGAGTTTGAACAATCTTACCAACCCCGAAAAGAACGTAGTTGAATTTGAGTTTTCCGTTGATAAGGAAACCTTTGAGGCTGCAATAAACAAAGTTTACAAGAAGCAGGCTCCTTCTATTACAGTTCCCGGATTCCGCAAGGGCAAGGCTCCCAGATTCATCATCGAAAAGATGTACGGCAAGGGAGTATTCTATGAAGAGGCAATTAACGAGGTTCTTCCCGATGCTTACGATGCAGCAATCAAGGACTGTGAGCTTGAATTCGTATCGAGCCCCGAGTTTGATATCGTATCCATCGATGACAACGGTGTTGTATTCAAGGCTAAGGTTTACACAAAGCCCGAAATGAGCATCAAGGGCTATAAGGGTATTAAGGCTACTAAGAAGCCTGTAGCTGTATCTGATGATGAGCTTAATGCCGAGATCGAAAGAAGACTCGATATGGCTTCGAGACTTATCGACATCACAGACAGAGCGGTTGAAAACGGCGATACCGTTGATATCGACTTTGACGGCTACGTTGACGGCGTTGCGTTTGACGGAGGCAAGTCCGAGCATTACTCCCTCGTAATCGGCTCCGGAAGCTTCATTCCCGGATTTGAGGAGCAGATCATCGGAAAGAACATCGGAGACGAATTCGACGTTAACGTTACTTTCCCTGCAGAATACCACGCTGAAGAGCTTGCAGGCAAGCCTGCCGTATTCAAGATAAAGCTCCACGGCATCAAGTTCAACGAAAAGCCTGCTCTCGACGATGAATTTGCAAAAGATAACGGATTTGATACTCTTGATGAATATAAGGCAGACGTTAAGGCAAAAATCGAAGAGAGAAAGAACAGAGAAGCAGATGCATCTGTTGAAGAGCAGATCATAAACGATCTTATTGAAAAGCTTGAGGGTGATATTCCTGCTCCTATGTTTGACGCAGAGGTTGAGAATATTCTCAGAGATTTCGATGGCCGCATCAGAATGCAGGGTCTCGATCTCAAGACCTACCTCCAGTACACAGGACTTACTCTCGACTCTCTCAGAGAACAGATGAGACCTCAGGCTGAGCGTCAGGTCAAGACACGTCTTGCGCTTGAAAAGATCGCTGAGCTCGAAAAGATCGAAGTAACCGAGGACGAGATCAACGCTGAGTACGATAATATGTCCAAGGCTTATTCTATGGAAATAGAAAAGATCAAGGAGATCGTTACAGATAAGGGCGTTGCCGCTGACCTTAAGGTTAAGAAGGCAGTTGATTTTGTAAAGGAAAACGCAAAGGTTACAGAAGCAGCAGAGGAAGCTGCAGAAAAGAAGCCCGCTGCAAAGAAGACAACAACCAAGAAGGCAGAAGCTGACTCCGCTGAAAAGCCTGCGGCAAAGAAGTCTACTGCAACAAAGACAACAACAGCAGCTAAGAAGACAACTGCTAAGAAGGCCGATGCTGATACTGCAGAAAAGAAGCCTGCAGCAAAGAAGTCTACTGCAACAAAGTCTACAACTGCAAAGAAGACAACTACAACCGCAAAGAAAACAACCAAGAAAACAGACGCTGAGTAATTACTGACTTACAGTGTCAATTCCGAAAGGTGGTATTTTATGTCATACGTACCGATAGTCGTTGAACAGACCGCTCACGGTGAGCGCTCGTACGATATTTTCTCGAGACTCCTCAACGACAGAATCATATTTCTTGCAAACGAGGTAAATCACGTTACTGCATCTCTTGTAGTAGCTCAGATGCTTTACCTTGAATCTCAGGATCCCGACAAGGATATCTATCTTTATATTGACAGCCCCGGCGGCTCTGTTTCCGATGGACTTGCAATATACGACACAATGAATTACATCAAGTGTGACGTATCCACTATTTGCATAGGTATGGCTGCCAGCATGGGTGCGTTCCTGCTGTCTAGCGGAGCCAAGGGCAAGAGAATTGCCCTCCCTAACAGTGAGATAATGATCCATCAGCCTCTCGGCGGAACACAGGGTCAGGCGTCCGATATGCTTATTGCGGCTGATCACATCAAGCGTACTCGTGACAGACTCAACACCATCCTTGCCAAGAATACCGGCAGAACTGTCGAGGAGCTCGCGAGAGACACCGATAGAGACAACTGGCTCACGGCGGAGCAGGCGCTTGCTTACGGCTTGGTTGACAAGGTTGCCGAGAACAGAGATTCACTCAAATAATATCTGATAAAGGAAACTTAAATGGCTAAGAATTACGGCGATTCAAGCAAAAGAATTTGCTCGTTCTGCGGCCGAAATGAAAATCAGGTAGCATTCATAATTCCATCCGTCACAGGTGCATGCATCTGTGACGC
>JAZNZQ010000053.1:0-3363 GCA_045595035.1 Eubacteriales bacterium
TGTAGCTCAGTTGGTTAGAGCGTCAGGTTGTGGCCCTGAAGGCCGTCGGTTCGAATCCGATTACTCACCCCAGTAAAAAATCCGAAGAATCTTCTTCGGATTTTTTTATTTAGTGCCCATGAGCTCGCTCTGCGAATTCATGGGCACTAAGATCGTTTGCGTGTGTACGCGCAACATCGTTTATCCTAAGGATAACATCGTTTTGTTATCTACCGACGAAAAGGATGTTACACTTGGGCGTAAATGTTTATCGTATGCTAAATTCCCCTCTTGACAAATCAGCTTTTGTGTGCTATCATATTCACGATACAGAGATTTGGAGACGTATCAAAGCATAGGAAAGGTATTTCTATGCTTTGTTGCGTCTTTTTTTATTTTTTTGGAGGGAAAGAAATGTTTGATGCTATTGTAATAGGTGCGGGCGTTGTCGGCGGATTTGCGGCGCGTGCTCTTACAAGCTACGGTATGCGCGTTTGCATTATCGAAAAGGAAAACGACGTCGCAATGGGTGCGACAAGAGCGAATTCCGCAATAGTACATGCGGGATTTGACGCAAAGGAGGGCTCGCTTAAGGCAAAGCTTAACGTCAGGGGCTCCGAGATGATGGCAGAGGTCGCGCGTGAGCTTGGCGTAAAATACGAAAACAACGGTTCGCTTGTTATCGGCTTTGACGAAGATGACAGAAAGACACTTGAAGACCTTCTTCGCCGCGGTAATGCCAACGGTGTCAAGGGACTCAGAGTTATAGACGGAGACGAGGCAAGAAAGCTTGATCCCAACCTCTCCGATAACGTTACCTGCGCGCTCGATGCGCCCACGGGTGCTATCGTATGCCCCTACGACCTTACTATTGCCGCTATCGGTAACGCAATGGACAACGGCGCGGCTCTTATGACGTCTTCCAAGGTCGAAAGAATTGAAAAGACAGACGACGGCTTTGTCGTATATACGGACAAGGAGAGCGTTTCCGCGAAGATCGTAGTCAATGCGGCGGGCGTTTATTCCGATGCCATAGCAAAGATGGTGGGCGACGATTCGTTTACAATAACTCCCAGACGCGGAGAGTATATGCTTCTTGATAAAGAGGTAGGCGGTATGCTTTCCCACACGATATTCAGAACCCCGAGCAAGATGGGTAAGGGAATACTTGTTTCTCCCACTGTCGACCACAACCTTCTTCTCGGACCGACTGCCGAGAATATAGAGGATAAGGAGGACACAAAGACGACCGCCGAGGGCTTTGCAAAGATCATCAAGGAAGCGGGCGAAAACGTCAGAGTTCTTCCTACAAACAAGGTAATAACCTCCTTCTGCGGACTTCGTGCCGTCGGAAGCACGGGCGATTTTATCATAAACTCTCCCGTAAAGGGCTTTATAAACGCTGCGGGAATCGAGTCTCCCGGTCTTTCCAGCGCACCCGCGATCGCGGAATACATAATCGGACTTCTTGCAGAGCAGGGATACGAGATGAAGAAGGACGCAAACTTCAACCCTATCCGTAAGAATATGCACTACTTTAAGGAAGCATCGGTCGAGGAAAAGAACGAGATAATAAAGAAGGACAGCTCCTTCGGTAAGATCGTTTGCAGATGCGAGACCGTGACCGAGGGTGAGATACTTGAGGCAATAAGAACAAATCCGAGACCTTGCGACCTTGACGGCGTAAAGAGGAGAACAAGAGCGCAGATGGGAAGATGTCAGGGCGGATTCTGCTCGCCTTATATAGTTGAGATGCTTGCAAAGGAAAACGGTGTTCCTTATGAAAGCATTACGAAATTCGGAAAGGGGTCTATTGTCAATTTCGGAAGAACAAAGGGGGAGAAGAGATGACCGAGCTTGTTATAATCGGAGGCGGTCCTGCGGGCATGAGTGCCGCTGTTGCCGCATATGAAAAGGGGATCCGTGATATTCTTATACTCGAGCGTGAGGAGCAGCTTGGCGGTATCCTTATGCAGTGCATCCATCTCGGATTCGGTCTTCATAAATTCGGTGAGGAGCTTACAGGCCCCGAGTATGCGTACAAGTATGAGGAAAAGGTGCGCGAGCTTGGAATAAAGTTTGAGACGGGAACGACAGTGCTCGATCTTTCCGAGGACAAGGTCATAACTGCCACAAACAAGGAAAGAGGCATCTTTTTTGTCGAGGCAAAGGCGGTAATTCTTGCTATGGGATGCAGAGAGAGACCGAAGGGCGCGCTCAACATTCCCGGCACACGTCCCGCAGGTATATTCAGCGCGGGAACGGCACAGAAATTTGTAAATATCAAGGGATATATGCCCGGTCGTGACGTTGTCATCCTCGGCAGCGGCGATATCGGTCTTATCATGGCGAGAAGAATGACGCTTGAAGGCGCAAAGGTCCATGCAGTATGCGAGCTTATGCCTTTCTCGGGCGGACTTGCAAGAAATATCGAGCAGTGCCTCAACGATTTCTCCATTCCCTTGAAGCTCAGCCATACGGTCACAAAGATCCACGGAAAAGAGCGTCTTGAGGGCGTGACTATCTCCCGGGTCGATGCAAACCGACGTGTTATAGAGGGCACGGAGGAATACATAGCTTGCGATACGCTTCTTCTCTCGGTCGGCCTTATTCCCGAAAACGAGCTTACACGCGGCGCGGGTATCTCTATCGACAGAGTTACATCGGGCGCGGTGGTTGACCAGGACAGGCAGACCGATATTCCCGGCGTATTCGCTTGTGGCAACGTGCTTCACGTTCACGACCTTGTCGACTACGTTTCCGAAGAGGCGGAGATCGCGGGCGCAGGTGCGGCTGACTATATTACAGGAACATCGTCATCCGAGAAGACTGATGTCAGCATAAAGACCGACGGAAGGATAAGGTATACTGTTCCTCAGAGAATAACCGAAAAGAAGGACGTAAAGGTATATTTCCGCGTTGATAACATTTACAAGAACGTTGTAATAAACGTGACCGACAACGGCAAGACCGTATACTCGGTCAAAAGGAGAAGAGTTGCTCCCGGCGAGATGGAATGTGTCGTACTTAGCAAGGATATAATTTCCGACGCAAAGGATCTTGTGTTCGGACTTTCTGAAAGTGAGGCGTAATGTCATGACAAGAGAAATGATCTGTATAGTATGTCCTATGGGCTGTCACATGGAGGTAACTCTTGAGGACGGAAAGTTCACGGACGTAAAGGGCAATACCTGCCCCAGAGGAAAGAAGTATGCCGAAAGCGAGTGCACCGCTCCCATGAGAACGGTCACCACTACGGTTATGTGTGAGGACGGATCGCTTTTGCCGGTCAAAACAGACCGCCCCGTAAGAAAAGAGGATATGCTCCGTGTGATGGAAATTGTAAATTCTCACGTTGCCCACTTGCCCATCAAAGTCGGAGGC
>JAZNZQ010000054.1:0-2039 GCA_045595035.1 Eubacteriales bacterium
CCGACTTGGGATGTGATACGAGAATGTCTTCTGATATGCTCGGTGCTGCTCTTATGGCAGGACTTTGCTCGGTGGGCGCTGACGTTATCGATCTCGGAGTGGTTCCCACACCCGCGGTAGCTTTTCTTGTCGGAAAGTACAAGGCGGACGCTGGCGTTATGATATCGGCATCCCACAATCCTGCGGAGTTTAACGGCATCAAGATATTCAGCGGTGACGGCTACAAGCTTCCCGACCTTCTCGAGGAGCAGATCGAGGCGATCGTGCTTGACGGTGCAAGAGAGTTCCCCGCTCCCACGGGACGTGAAGTAGGAAAGATCACGAGATGCGACAAGGCGGCAAAGGATTATGTGGATCACGTGAAGAGCACGGTCCCCTATTCGCTCGACGGACTTCGCATCGCGGTAGACTGTGCAAACGGTTCGGCAAGCGTAAGTGCGGAGAAGCTTTTCGCAGAGCTTGGCGCCGATGCAACTATTCTTTACAACAAGCCCAACGGTGAAAATATCAACGAAGGATGCGGCTCGACTCACATCGAGAACCTTGCAAAGACCGTTGTTGAAGGCGGCTACGATCTCGGCGTTGCATTTGACGGAGATGCCGACAGATGTCTTTGCGTTGACGAAAAGGGCAACCTTGTTGACGGTGATATGATCATGGCTATCTGCGCAACAGACTTAAAGGAGCGCGGAAAGCTTTCGGGTAACGCGGTGGTCGGAACCATCCTTACAAACTTCGGCTTCGGTAAATTCTGTGAAGCAAACGGACTCAAATTCGTTGCGACCAAGGTCGGAGACAGATTTGTCCTTGAAGAGATGCTGCTTGAGGAATATTCCTTCGGCGGTGAGCAGTCGGGACACATCATTTTCAGAGACTTCGCAACTACGGGCGACGGTCAGCTTACAGCGGTACAGCTTCTGTCTATAATCAGACGCAAGCAGAAAAAGCTCTCCGAGCTTGCATCCGTAATGACACGTTACCCGCAGACAATGATAAACCTCAAGATATCCAAAGAGGGCAAGCTCCTTTTCTATACCGACAAGCACGTCAAAGAGGCGATGGATGCGGCAAAGAAGGCACTTGGCGAGGACGGCAGAATAGTCGTACGTCCCTCGGGTACGGAACCGCTTATCAGAGTAATGGTAGAGGGTTCGGATATGGCTCTTATTGAGAGCGAGGCAAAAAAGGTTGCGGACGTTATTACAGAAAGACTTGGAAACAAATAACTCGGGCCAAGCAACCTAAGCGCCAGACCGCACGTGCGGTTGACGAGGAGGGAGAAGTATCGAAGTTTTCGGCGGAAGTCTCCCCGGCAGAAAGAAACTGTCGTTATCTGCGACCTCAAATATATGGGCAACCGTAAAACAAAGGAACAGAAAAACAAAAAACAAATAATAAAAAAGGAAAGCAAGTTATGCTTGTTTTCCCGAGTTGACAAGCGTAGCTTGCACGGTATATTTATATATGTGCGGAATTATTGGCTACACAGGCAGAAAAAACGCTGTCCCGATACTCCTTGACGGACTTCGTGCTCTCGAGTACAGAGGATATGACTCTGCGGGAATTGCCGTATTTGATGACGGCAAGATCACGACCGTAAAGGCAAAGGGAAGGATCGACGCTGTTGACGAGATACTCAAGGAAAAGTATTCCTCTCTCGATGCACATTGCGGCATCGGTCACACACGTTGGGCAACACACGGCGAACCCTCCGACCGCAACTCTCATCCCCACGGCGCCGATTCTCTTATGATAGTTCACAACGGAATTATCGAGAATTATATGGTGCTAAAGGAACGCCTCATAGGCGAGGGCTATACATTCTTGAGCGAAACAGATACAGAGTCTGCGGCAAAGCTTATAGACTCCTATTATAAGAAATTGCGCGACCCCATGAAGGCGATATCGTCGGCTGTATCCGAGCTTGTAGGTTCTTTTGCCATCGGCGTTATCTTTAACGATATCCCCGGAAAGATCTACGCAGTACGCCGCGACAATCCTCTTATAGTTGCAGTTTCCGACGAGGGCAACTTTATCGC